>NZ_JAZDRH010000018.1:0-68400 GCF_047470865.1 Pseudomonas sp. F1_0610 | reverse complement strand
ATAAACTCTTGTGAATTCACAGAGCTACTTGTGTTGCTGATAAATCTTGCGATCCTCAGTCTTTCTACACAAGCACCCACACGAATTGCTTGATTCAATTTTTAAAGAACTGTGATTAAGACAACTCATCGTCTCAATCAAGGCTGCGTATCTTACAGCAACCTAACTTAGTGTCAAGGATTATTTTAAACTTTCGTTTAACTTCTTTGTGAAGTAAAAACCCTTGAAACTTCAACAAGATCAACCGTTTAACCTGCTGCCCTGTTGGTGGACGCGCATTCTACAGCACGCCCATTCATTGTCAACAATTAATTTAAAAAAGTTGTGCTTTTACTTTTTTAAGATGATGCGAGCAAAGGCTTTCTTACCTGCTTGGCATAAGTAAGGGGTATCTAACTGACAAATGAAGTCACGCGTAACCACTTGCCCATCAACTTTAACACTACCTGCATTCAGTAAATCTCTCGCTGCTGCTGAGTTTTTCACTAAAGCTGCTTTATTTAGTACAGCGGAAATAGGTAAAGCTTCATTTGTAGCCAACGTAATTTCCGGTAAGTCTTCTGGCAACTCACCATCTGCCATGCGATTACCCGCTGATTTATGAGCATTAGCAGCAGCTTCCTCGCCGTGAAAGCGTGTAATTAACTCATGTGCTAATTCAATTTTAATATCACGCGGGTTTCGCCCAGCTTGCATTTCCTGCTTAAGTTTCTCTATTTCTTCTAGCGAGCGGAAACTTAAAAGTTCGAAGTAGCGCCAAATCAGTTCATCTGGCATAGAAAGCAACTTCTGGTACATCACGCCAGGCGCTTCACTAATACCAACATAGTTACCTAAAGATTTGGACATTTTATTGACGCCATCCAATCCTTCCAATAAAGGCATTGTGATAACGCATTGTGGTTCCTGCTCATAGCTGCGCTGTAATTCGCGCCCCATTAAGACATTGAAGGTTTGATCTGTACCGCCTAGCTCCACATCAGCTTGCAAAGCAACAGAGTCATATCCCTGAACTAGTGGATATAAGAATTCATGAATAGCTATAGGTTGGTGCGACGTGTAGCGCTTTTGAAAGTCATCGCGCTCTAACATACGCGCCACGGTATAGCGCGAAGCCAGGCGAATAAAGTCTGCAGGAGATAGCTTGTCTAACCATGTTGAGTTAAATACAACTTCGGTCAACTCAGGCTTAAGAATTTTAAATACTTGTTCTTTATAGGTTTCAGCGTTAGCTAATACCTGCTCTCGGGTGAGCGGAGGGCGTGTAGCGCTTTTCCCACTAGGATCACCTATACTGCCAGTAAAGTCGCCAATTAAGAATAGAACCTTGTGTCCCAACTCCTGAAACTGACGTAGCTTATTTAAAACAACAGTATGCCCTAAGTGTAAATCTGGTGCAGTTGGATCAAACCCTGCCTTTACACGCAGCTGACGTCCTGTCTTTAATTTCTCTACCAACTCTGACTCAACCCAAAGGTTTTCAGCTCCACGCTTAAGGAGCGCCAATTGTTCTTCAACGGCTTTCATCAACTATTCCACGATAACAAACATGAATTAAGAAACTTCACGATACAAGATTAAGCTGTAAAAACAACCGAAAAATATGTTTTATTTGTTGCTTGCGGAACTAAAGCAACTTTTTTTTCACAAAAGACTGCTAAGCTAGAAAGATTGACGTAGCACAGTGCTTCTCAAGTATTTGCTTGAACTCACAGCGGTTTCGACTTAATTTCATTTTACTATTATTTTGCCATTATTTTTCAGTATTGCTCGCCTATGATTACTAAGACTCCAATAGCGAAGCGTTATACAAAAAACCAGCTTTTAGTGGCTGGCAGTATATTCGCATTAGTAGGCCTCTCGTTACTTATCTATCCATCTCAAGATGTAGAGGCTAAAAAAACATTTTCCAATCTGAACCTAGACACTTCAGAGTTAGATACTGAGAATTTCTCACAAGCCTTATCGCTTGAAGATTTGCTCAATCAGCCCCACTTCGCCAAAAAGGCTTCACCTATTAGTGAAACTTTTATTCCAGGCATTAACGCTACGAACTTCCACATCAATTCTGTTTTACCTACTAATAAAGTAGTGAAGCTGACTATAAACAGTGGTGATACCTTATCCTCTATGTTCAACCAGGCCGGCCTAACCAATAGTACTATGTATAAAGTGCTAAATAGCCATAAAGAAGCTAAAGCCTTTAGCCGCCTCAATGCTGGACAAGAATTAGTCTTTGAATTAAGCCCTGAAGGCGACTTGATTTCCTTATCTATAGCTCTAAATAAACTTGAAAGCATCTCTGCAGTTAAAGACCCTGAAACTGATAATTTTAAGTTTGCAAAAGATGTTATTGTTCCTGAAATAGAAAAGCAGTATACCCGAGGCGTGATTCATAGCTCTTTGATGGGAGCGTCAAAAGAAGCTAACCTACCTTACTCAACGACTCTAGCCTTAGCTAATATTTTTGGATATGACATCGACTTTGCGCAAGATATACGCTCTGGCGATGAGTTTGAGTTAATTTACGAGAAAAAAACAGTAAATGGACAAATGGTAGGCGCTGGTAAAATTCTAGCAGCACGCTTTGTGAATAAAGGGAAAGAATACACGGCTATTCGTTATGCTGACTCTCATGGTATTGCTAGCTACTATACAGCTGAAGGCCGTAGCATGCGTAAAGCTTTTATTAGAACGCCTGTAGAGTTCAGCCGGATTAGTTCTCGTTTTAACCCAGGTCGCCGCCACCCCGTACTCAATAAAATTCGTGCTCATAAAGGCGTTGATTATGCCGCCCCTACAGGCACCCCTATTGTAGCGACAGGTAATGGTACTGTGATTCATGCAGGTTGGCGCGGTGGCTATGGTAATACTGTTATCATTAAACATGGCAACTCATACCAAACACTTTACGCTCACATGAAAAATATCGCTAAAGGTTTAAAATCAGGTAGCAGAGTTACTCAAGGTCAAGTTGTAGGCTATGTTGGTATGACGGGGCTAGCAACTGGTCCACATTTGCACTATGAGTTCCAAGTAAATGGTACTCACGTTGATCCTTTGAGCCAAAAGCTACCCACTGCAGATCCTTTAAATAGTAAAGAGTTAGCTCGCTTTAAAACCATAAGCCAACCACTTATGGCGCAAATGGATACTGAGCGTAAAACCATGCTAGCCAAAGCATCAACAGAAGAAGCCGCCGAGTTAGATCTGGAAGAATAAGTTGTCTTTTTATATTGGTATTATGTCAGGCACTAGCTTAGACGGAATTGATATCGTTCTAACAAGAGAAAGCGGAACAACTCAACTCGTTGATAGCCACTTTATTCCAATGCCTGCAAAGCTCAAGCAGCAATTACTTGAGCTTTGCACTCCTAGCCATAATGAAATTGAAAAGGCTGCACTTGCCGAAAACCAGTGGGCTACACTAGCTGCTGCTGGGGTAAAGCATATTTTGCATGCCAATACGCTAACAGCAAAAGATATTTGCGCCATTGGCAGCCACGGCCAGACAATACGCCACGAGCCTGCTCAAGGATTTACGCTACAAATAGGCAACCCTGCGCTATTAGCTGAACTTACCCATATCACTGTAGTTGCTGACTTTCGGCGACGTGATATAGCAGCCGGTGGCCAAGGTGCTCCTTTAGTTCCTGCCTTTCACCAACATCTTTTTAGCCAAGACCTTGCTAACTGCGCTGTACTTAATATTGGCGGCTTTAGCAATCTTAGCCTGCTTACAGAAGATAAAAGAGTCTACGGATTTGACTGCGGACCTGGCAATGTTCTATTAGATATTTGGATTAATACCCACTTACATGTGCATTACGATGCGCAAGGCAGCTGGGCTGCTTCAGGTAAAGTTAATGATTTTTTACTTGAGCAACTCCTCAGTGACCCGTTTTTTTCAGCTACTGGGCCTAAAAGTACAGGACGAGAAATTTTCAATCAGTTTTGGCTTGAAAACCAACTCCAAAACCATAGGCATTTAGCCAAACAAGATATACAGGCAACTTTAGTGGAGTTAACTGCTACTAGTATTAGCGAAGCATTACTAAAGGCGATGCCCAAATGCGAAGCAGTATTTGTTTGTGGCGGTGGTGCGCACAATAGTTATTTGCTCCATAGAATACAGCGTTTATTACCCACTATTAAGGTCACCACAACCGATGAATTAGGTGTTCCGGCTGACTGGATGGAGGCAATGGCTTTTGCTTGGTTAGCACACTGCTGCATGCACAAAATACCAGCAAACCGTCCTGAAGTAACCGGTGCTAAAGGCCTTCGAGTGCTGGGAGCTATCTATCCTGCATAAAAAATGGCGCTGCAAAGCGCCATTTTTGTTTTATTTAGCACTTAAATTGAAAATGATGAGCCGCATCCGCAAGTCGTAGTTGCGTTAGGATTATTAATGACAAAGCGCGAGCCTTGTAAACCTTCTTCATAATCGACTTCTGCACCAGCTAAATATTGAAAGCTCATTGGATCAACGACAAGACTTACACCTTCTCTTTCAATAATAGTGTCGTCATCAGCTACCTCTTCATCAAAGGTAAAGCCATACTGAAAACCAGAGCAACCACCGCCCGTAATAAATACGCGTAATTTTAAGCGTGGATTCCCTTCTTCCGTGACTAAGGATTTCACCTTATGCGCGGCAGACTCAGTAAATTGCATAGCGGCTGGGGTGAAAGATTCAACAGTCATTCAGAATTCTCCCGACTTATGGTCGTAAACCTAATAAGACATATTATAGAGCTTACTTGATGGCATTGGTCAACTATTAAGGCATTAAGGCTACTGTTTGTAAACCTGCGTTTTCCGCAACGCCAAACATAATATTCATATTTTGTATAGCCTGGCCAGATGCCCCTTTAACCAAGTTATCTATGACAGAAAGTACAACAACTATATCTTGATTTTGTGGCCGATGAATCGCAATACGACACATATTTGAGCCGCGTACACTACGAGTTTGTGGATAGCTACCAGCTGGCAATACATCCACAAAAGGTTCATTTGCATAGCGCTGTTCATATAAGGCTTGCAAGTCAATGTGATGATTAACCACTGTGCTATAAAGCGTTGCATGAATGCCGCGAATCATAGGTGCAAGATGTGGCGTAAAAGTAAGGCCAACCTTATTTTTTGCTGCACGTGTGAGGCCTTGTTCAATTTCAGGGAGATGCCTATGCCCAGCCACAGCATAAGCCATTACATTTTCGCTAGACTCACAGAGCAAAGAGCCTACTTTTGCACCACGCCCAGCGCCACTCACACCAGAAGCGCAACTTGCAATGAGCTGTTTTTCATTAGCCAAACCCGCTTCTAATAAAGGGATAAAGCCCAACTGCACGGCTGTCGGGTAACAACCGGGAACGGCTATTAAACGTGCCTGTTTGATAGCTTCTCGATTAACTTCAGGCAACCCATAAACGGCTTCGCTAAGCAACTCTGGCGCCCCATGCTCCTGCCCATACCACTGTGCCCACTGCTGTGCATCTTGTAAGCGAAAGTCCGCTGATAGATCAATAATGCGAGTTCCTAAAGCCAGTAACTCACCTGCCAAACCATGGGCTACCCCATGCGGCGTGGCAAAGAATACGACATCACACTGGCTCAACATTTGCGCGCTCGGATTACTAAAGCGCAAATCTGGGTAGTGTTCACGCAAATTAGGATACATTTGCGCAACCTGCATGCCTTGCTCTGAGCGAGAGGTAATCACCTCTACTTGTGCATGGGGATGCAATGCTAAAATTCTTAGCAACTCTACACCGGTATAGCCTGTACCACCAACAATGCCCACCTTTAACATGAACAACTCCTACCCATCATCTATTGCTGTATCATACGCTATGAGTGATTAAAAAGATGATTGCTTGTAAAAAATTCAATCATACAACTAATGCGGCATAGCATCACAGGCAGATTTTACAAGATATTGATATAATCAGGGCTACACTATCTACAAGGCCCTATCATGTTCTATCTCAGCTTTAAAGCCCTACATTTAATTGCTATGGTTTGCTGGTTTGCTGGTCTATTTTATCTGCCACGCTTATTTGTTTACCATGCAGCTAGCGAAGATAGAATTAGCCATGAACGCTTCTGCATTATGGAACGCAAGCTATACCGTGGCATTATGACGCCATCATTAATAGCCACCTTAATTTTTGGTGGTTGTATGTTGTATATGAATCCTAGTTGGCTAAAAAGCGGTTGGCTACACTTAAAACTTACTTTAATTTTTGTTTTAATAATTTACCATTTGCTATGCGGTGTTTTTTATAAAAAATTCAATAACAATAACAACCGAAAGTCTCATGTTTTTTATCGTTGGTTTAATGAAGCACCTGTTATACTTTTAATAGGCATTATATTTTTAGCTATATTAAAGCCTTTTTGACTATTATCACAGCCACTTCACACTTTTGTTTAATTCAGCTGCTAAATACAAGCATAAGCATCTATAATAAGGCTTTTTTAGTAATAAATACTAGCTTTTCAACGTAGGATAGAAGGATGGATCAGAAGAACTGCAAAGTGATATTTAAAGGTGAGTTATTGCCACTCATAACAAAAGAGCAAGCTTTAGAAAGCCTATCTCGCCTATTTAAACAGCCTCGAGAGGTTGTTGAAAAGCTTTTTGCTGGTTCTCCTGTAACATTAAAATCTGGGCTAACATCAGCGCAGGCGGACAACTACATAGAAACACTCTTACATATTGGCGTAGTGACGCATAAACAACTAGATAAACCCGCTAGCAGTTTATGGACAGTTGAGGCTATTGAAGACGAATATAGCACTGCGACTCGAAATGGTGACAATAGCTGGACCTGTCCCAAATGTTACACAAAGCAGCCGACCAGTGATACCTGCAGTAATTGCGGGCTAATTGTTAGCAAATTTAACGCCCAACAGCATGCAGTTAGCCAAGCATCTGTTGTTTCTTCTGCGTACACTACACCACAATCATCTTCTGCCTTTACTGAAGAGTATGAAGAAGAATTTAAACTTGCTACTTTTCAAGGCCGTATTGGTCGGCTACGTTTTTTAGCATGGCCCTTTTACTCTAATTTAATTGCAATAGCGTTAGGCATTCTAATCGTCTTTATTGGTGGGGAATCATTCATAAACCAAGTGATACTTATTGGGAATCAAGCAGCAAAAGATCCCGATTCTGTAAGTACTCTAGACCTATTCTTTAAAACTGGGTTTGCTGGAATATTACTAGGCATTCTTGCTTTAGCTATAAATATATTTTTATTAATGATTTATATCCGACGAGCGCATGATATAGGGCTTCCAACCGCTGTCGGTACTCTTCTCTACTTCATACCTCATATTCTAGGTGTTATTAGCAACCATCTTGCAGCCGGCTGGGCAACTGTGCTTATTTGGATAGCCCTATTTCTTATCCCAGGTGGAAACCTAAAGAATAATTACGGCTATGCACCACCTGACAATACATTAGCTATCCATATTGCTGCATTTTTACATGCTGCACTACTCATTATTGTATTTTTACTGGCTATAAAAGGATTATAAACATCAGTATCTTTATGCACTATAATGAGTCGCTAGCTATACAGCTAGCGGCTTGATTTCTTGCATATTATTCATCCGCACTCACTGTTCTATCTTTTGCCCATAACCGTAAGCGCATTAACTCTTCTGACATGACTACTGATAGTGGTGATGTTTGAATAATTTCATTTAGCAACAGCTCTTGGTCGATTTGCACATTGCGTGCTTGCCCTGCATATAGTGATGAGACAATAGCCTGTTCAATTTCAGCGCCAGAAAATCCCTCTGCTGTTTGAGCAAGCTGCTCAAGATCAAAATCACTAACTTCAATTGATCGCTTACTCAAATGGATACGGAAAATTTCTTTGCGAACCTCCAGTTTTGGTAAGTCCACAAAGAAAATTTCGTCAAAACGACCTTTTCGAACTAACTCTGGCGGCAAGCGAGAAATATTGTTCGCTGTTGCCACCACAAACACAGCGTTTTTACGCTCTGACATCCAGGTTAGCAGCGTACCTAGTACTCGCTGACTCACGCCTTGATCTAAATCGCTGGTTGAAATACCTTTTTCAATCTCATCAATCCAAAGTACACAAGGTGCCATGCGGTCTGCCAGACCTAGAGCTTCACGCAAATTTCGTTCTGTTTCACCAAAAAACTTATTATATAAACTACCAAAATCTAAACGTAACAGTGGCAAGCCCCATAGGCCCGCAACCGCTTTTGCCGCTAGACTTTTACCTCCTCCTTGAACACCAACCAATAACATGCCTTTTGGCATATCCTTAATGGTTTGCCCAAAAAATGCCGAGCGCCGCTGCCCTAACCAACGTTTTAAATTGGTTAAACCACCCACTTCAGCAAAGCGTGCAGTGTCTGACTCATAGCTAAGAACGCTATCCAGATTAAGAAGCTGGAATTTCGCTTTGTTCAGCTCAGGAATATCTTCTTGTGTAATAGCGCCATCATCACAGATCAATTTACGCGCTAAACGCCGTGCATCAGCATGGCTCATGCCATGCAAATTTTTCACCATTTGTTTAAGCGTTACGCTGTCTGTCTGCACTCGAATACCGCGGTTTTTCTGAGACCAACGGGCTGCCTCTTCACGTACAATACTCAGTAGTTCGTCTTCAGAAGGTAATGAAACATTAAATCGGGCAGCAAAACGTTGAATTTCAACAGGTAAATTCAGTGCATGGGACACCAATATCACTGTAGGGCGATCTATACCTTGCGCCATGGCGATATCTTTTAATAAACGCACAATTATTGGTTCGCTCATAAAAGGGTGCAAATCGCAGAAAACAAAAATTCCTGTTCTGTTTGAGTTTTTTACTTGAACTAAAGCCCTCTCCGCTTCACGCGAATCCTGATCAGGTATTCCAGTAAAAGAAGCCTGTTGCAAGCCTTCAGTACATGACCATAGCCATAGCATATCGCCTCGTTGCATCGCTAAATGGGTCAAGGTTTGTAATACTTGTACTTCATCCCATGACTCAATAGCTACAAGGCGAGTTCTAGCGTCCAATACAAGTTGCAAATCACGCACATCATTTTTCATTGTTTTTCCTTAACCTGTAGGCTAGCTCCCAATAGTTTTGCAAGGTACACTCAAGCCACTCATAAAAAATGGAGCTCTCTATGGATTGTATCTTTTGTAAGATTGCTTCGGGAGCTATTCCCAGCAAAAAAATCTATGAAGACGATAAAGTTATCGCTTTTCATGATCTAGCCCCACAAGCGCCTTTGCATTTTCTTGTTATTCCCAAGAAGCATATTGCAACGTTAAACGATTTAACAGAAGAAGATAGGCTACTGGCTGGACATATTTTATTTACTGCTCAGCGTTTAGCGAAAGAGCTGGGTTGTGAGCAAGGCTTTCGCGTGGTAATGAACTGCAATGAACTGGGTGGGCAGACGGTTTATCATATTCATTTGCATGTTTTAGGCCAGCGCAGTATGTCTTGGCCTCCAGGCTAACGACTTGATTGCGTTGTATTTTGATACGACGCATCACCTTAACGACGGATTCAGGTACACTCTTTTTATTTTGCAGGAGGCTGAGCATGTCCTTTCAGCGCCACTATTCTCCGCTCGATCTAGTAGTCGGCCAAGTTGATTCTGCGTTACGAACGCTATTACCACGATCCAATACAGCTTCACGCCCATCGCCAGCACACTCCCAAACTGAATGCGAAATGGATGAGCAGCAACGACAACTGGTAACAGGGTTAATGCGAATTAATCATACTGGGGAAGTTTGTGCTCAAGCGTTATATCAAGGACAAGCCAGCACTGCCCGCTTACCAGATGTACGTGAAGCAATGGAACATGCCGCTGAAGAAGAAATTGACCATTTAGTTTGGTGTGAGCAGCGCATTCATGAATTGGGAAGCCATACCAGCGTACTCAATCCTATTTTCTATGGCTTATCTTTTGCAGTGGGTGCTACTGCTGGTTTGATCAGTGATAAGGTGAGCTTAGGCTTTGTGGCGGCCACTGAGGATCAAGTATGCAAGCACCTCGATCACCATTTAGAGCGCTTGCCAACCAATGATATGCGCAGCCGCGCCATCCTAGAGCAAATGCGAATTGATGAGGAGCAGCACTCCACAACAGCATTAGAAGCAGGTGGTTATCGTTTTCCTCGTCTTGTGAAATGGGGTATGAGCCAGCTGGCCAAAGTGATGACCGCTAGCACTTACCGCATATAACAAAAAGCCCGTTCAACGAACGGGCTTTTTACTTTGCAACTCACTCAATGTGGCATATTACGCCCGTAAAAAATCTCCAACATCTCATGTCGTACTCGATTTTCAACATCATGGCGTTCTTCATATGACAAGCTACCCGTCGCATCGCCAAATAAGTAGTTATCTAATTCAAAATCTTTAATCAGCATTTTGGTATGAAATAGATTTTCTTGATACACGTTTACGTCAGTCATTTGATAGGCTGCACGCGCATTATCAGATAAATAATTCTGAATAGAGTTAATCTCATGATCAATAAAATGCTTGCGCCCTTCAATATCTCGCGTAAAACCACGTACACGGTAATCAACTGTCACTATGTCCGAATCGAACTGATGAATTAAATAGTTCAATGCTTTAAGTGGGGAGATCACGCCACAGGTAGAGACGTCAATATCGACGCGGAAGGTAGCTATCCCATCTACTGGGTGAACCTCAGGGTAAGTATGAACAGTGATATGGCTTTTATCTAAGTGCGCCAACACGGTTTCAGGTAAAGGGCCTGGCGATTCCTCTATCTGGCTAGCCGTAGGTTCGACTGGTTGCTCAGAAATTAAAATAGTGACACTGGCGCCTTGGGGCTCATAGTCTTGGCGAGCAATATTTAAAATATTAGCACCAATGATATCAACAACGTCGGTTAAGATTTGCGTTAAGCGCTCTGCATCATACTCACGGTTGATGTATTCAATATAGGCTTGCTGATCTGCATTAGATTGAGCATAACAAATATCATAGATATTGAAACTTAACGTCTTAGTTAGGTTATTAAAACCATGTAGCTTGAGTTTGCTTGGCACGGCTACAATCTCTTCATTAATGCGGATATACCGCGTGTTTATTGTGCACGCCTGTCGATTAAGCAAATTAGACTTAATCGCGTAGGGCATTATTCACCTCTGCGCTATGCGACTGTGGCTATAAAGTATGTGAAACATACGCCTAAAAGGCTGCGCCATTATGCAGATGAGCAGCCTTCTAAGCTAGAGTTACAAGCCGTTTTTTAGTCTTAGTTAGTATTAAGCTCAACTATTTCAAAACTGTGACGAATTTCAACTCCTGCTCGACCCAGCATAATTGAAGCAGAACAGTACTTCTCCATTGATAAATCGATGGCTCGCTGCACCACAGATTCTTTTAAATTACGACCGGTCACGGTAAATCTTAGGTGAATCTTAGTGAATACCTTTGGTTCGGTCTCAGCGCGCTCTGACTCAATCGCCACATCACAACCAAAAATGTCTTGCCGTGATTTTTTCAAAATGCTAACCACGTCAAAATTACTGCAACTTCCTAATCCCATTAGAATCATTTCCATTGGGCGTGGTCCAATGTTTCGTCCGCCATGTTCGGGCGGTCCGTCAACAACTAGTGCATGACCTGAACCAGATTCTGCGACAAACTTCACATTTTCAACCCATTGCACGCGAGCTTTCATTGCTTTTCCTCTTTAATATCCAGATGGAGCGACTTATAAAAACTTTTAACCTATACTTTAGTATCAAGTAATTATCTATTCATTTATAAGATGCATTATTTCTAAATATAAATTATATATACATATAAACCATTTTAATATTCGGTCAGCGCCTTTGCCTGAAAGGCAATCATTAACACACGGAGTGAATCATGCTGCCACTAGTCACCTCACCTCAAGCAAAATTATTAGACATTTTACTGCCGCACTCGCGTCGCAAACATTACTCTAATAAGAGTACTATCATTTTTGCAGGCGATCCTAGTGATTCGCTGCTTTATATCATTCGCGGGACTGTCACAATTCTAATTGAGGATGATGATGGCCGTGAAATGATTATTGCCTATTTAAACAAAGGTGACTTTATTGGGGAGCTCGCATTATTCAATGAGAATAACGAGTTTGATGAGCGCAGCGCTTGGGTGCGCGCACGTTCAGACTGTGAAATTGCGGAAATTAGCTATGCTAAGTTCAAAGAACTCAGCCAACAGCACCCTGAGCTTATGCACACCATTGGCCGTCAAATGGCTCAGCGCATTAAAGACACAACACGTAAAGTTGGGGACTTAGCCTTTTTAGACGTAACTGGCCGCGTGGCGCATACATTGCTTGAGCTTTGCAAGCAGCCAGATGCTATGACGCACCCTGATGGCATGCAAATTAAAATTACTCGCCAAGAAATTAGCCGTATTGTTGGCTGCTCACGTGAGATGGTCGGACGTGTGTTAAAAAACTTGGAAGACCAACATCTTGTCCAAGTGAAAGGAAAAACCATGGTTGTTTATGGCACCCGCTAAGGTGCCATTTTTACTCATTTTTAGCGATGCACAGGGCGTTTTTGTAGCTTACGCTGCAGCGTCCTGCGATGCATACCTAGCGCCCTAGCCGTGGCTGATATATTACCATCATGCTCTGATAATACCCGCTGAATATGCTCCCACTGTAAGCGATCAACTGACATGGGATTATCTGGGACTAGGCTGTCTAAATCAGCATGCTCGGACAACAATGCCGCTAGCACGTCATCCGCATCTGCTGGCTTACATAAATAATTACAAGCACCGCGTTTAATAGCTTCTACAGCAGTTGCAATACTCGAGTAGCCTGTCAAGATTAAAACCCGCATATCAGCGTCAATCTCAAGTAATTTAGGCAATAACACCAAGCCTGAATCACCTTCCATTTTCAAATCAAGTACAGCCAAATTTGGAATATTTTTTTTCGCTAACGCTAATCCTTCGTCCGCTGAACTCGCCACGTCAACCGTCAAGCCTCGGCGTGTCATTGCTCGAGCCATCACTCTTGTAAAGGTTGGATCATCATCTACAAGCAGTAAATGTGGACATTCTTCTCCTTCAAACAATGTTTCTTCACTCATTTTTAACTCCTTAACTTAAGACAGCATTTTGGCGAGGCAGCCGTAATTCCGTAAGCGTTCCACCGCCTTCATCGTTATATAGCTTTACGGTGCCGCCTGCTCGCGTAACGCTAGCTTGACTTAGAAAAAGCCCTAACCCAAAGCCTTTACCTTTAGTGGTAAAAAAAGGTTTTCCTAGCTGTTCTGCAATAGCTAGTGGCACGCCTGCTCCTTGATCATGTATGCGCACACTGATCCACTGTACATCCCAATTTAGAGCAATACGTAAATCATCAGCACAAGCATCGGCTGCATTGTTTAACAAATTTAAGACCGATTGCGTAAGATCCGCTGGTGGCATAATCATAGGAGTATCTCCCTTTCCACCATAGCTATACTGAAAGGTAACTTCAGGGCGCATCAAATGCCAACGATCAACAGCAGCTTGCATCCAAACAGTAATAGGCTGCTCAACCGCGGCTAATTGTCGATCAGCTTCAGATGCACGTACCAACTGCTGCAAAGTACTTTTGCATAATGACACTTGATCACGTAACAGCGCTAAATCCTCAAGCAGATCTGGGTTTTGTCTATATTCATTGGTAAGTTCACTTAACAAGACACTCATGGTCGATAAGGGCGTACCTAGCTCATGAGCTGCCCCCGCTGCTTGAGTGGCTACAGCTAGCAACTGTTCATCCCGCATGCTTTCTTCTCGACGTAAGGCTTGCAATTGATCTTGTAAACGGACAGCTCCTGACATTTTCACCACAAAAAACGTTATAAAGGCAGCTGATAGCGCAAAGTTTAACCACATGCCAAAAAGATGCAGTTTAATTAATAAGGCATCTTGCGCGCTGCTAGTAAAGTGCAACGGCTGGTACCAAATTAATAAAACCGTATATCCCGTTAAAGCAAAGCCAGTCAAACTTAGCGAATACACCCAAGATAGCGTTGCAGCAGCAATGGTTAGTGGTACCAAATAGTAAGCAACAAAGGGGTTGGTTGAACCGCCTAAGTAATACAACAAGCCACTATGAATTAATAAATCAAAGCCCAGCTGCACAGCAAACTCTAACTCAGTGACTGGCCAATCCTTACGTAAACGCAATAAGGTAAAAATACAGCCATTAAAGGCAAGTGCCAATAAAACAAGAATGGGTGGCCAGTCTAATGGCAGCATTTCAGTAACATAGACGAAAGCCAAGGTGCCAACCTGCGCCATCAGCACTAACATGCGAATAATAACTAAACGGCCTAAATTCTGGCGACTAGCTGATAATAAGTGGGCAGGTGCAAGCATGAATCTCTCCTGAATAGCTATTGAGTATAGCAAGTGATTTTTCAGAAAACCTTTGTGCGTCATCACACCGCAGTCTGTAAATACTTGTCATATTGATGAACTAACCGCAAAACCGCTAATCTCATCTAAATAAACCTTATTAAGGATAGAACTATGTCCGATAGTCATTCTCCAAAAATTCTAGCGGCTGCCCTAGCAGCTGCTTTAGCTACCGTTATGCCAGCCCATGCTTCTGAAAAAAGCTATAACCAAGTTTCTTTACGTGCTGAAGCTAGTCAAGAAGTGAACAATGATTTAATGCGTGTGACTTTCTATATTGAAGCGCGTGATAACGATCCAGCTAAGCTCGCTAACCAAATAACCCAAACGCTCAATAAAGCCTTAGATACTGCCAAGAAAGTAGCCAATGTTAAAGTGAGCATGGGATCACGTTCAAGCTACCCACTTACTTCTGAAAGCAGCCTAAAGCAAAGTGCTACAGAAATTACAGCTTGGAATGAGCGCGGTGAAATTATTGTGGAAAGCCAAGATTTTTCAGCACTCTCCCAATTAACTGGTGAGTTATTAAAAAGCTTACAAATGGGTTCTATGCAATTTAGCATTGCGCCAGCGACTCGTGAAAAGACAGAAGATCAGCTGATTTCCGAAGCCATTACAGCATTTAAAAAGCGTGCTGAAATTGCGACCAAAGCTATGGGCGGGAAAGAATATAAAATTGTTAACCTAAACCTTAACAGTAACGGTTTTGGTGGCGGTGTACCTATTATGTATCGCGCTAAATCGGCTAGCTTTGACAGCGCACCTAATGTTGCTGGTGGTACAGGCACCGTTACCATGTCAGCCGATGGCGTTATCGAAATTAATTAATATTTAACTCATATTTAATTTAATTAGATTTCTTAAATTTAACGATAATCATTAGCATTCGTACTCTTATTCAAAAGGAGATTACGAATGCTTACCTTTTTCCAACGTTCAGTGTTAGCTACTGCAGTATTAGGACTCAGTGCTGCATCTCAGGCCAATACTGGCTCTAAAGACCCGCTTCAGTTAAATAATGTTGTTGTTAGCGCGGCAGGCTTTGAACAAAAAATAACCGATGCGCCTGCTAGCATTTCCGTTATTAGCCAAGAACAACTTCAACGCAAACGTGTTACCAGCATTGCTGATGCGCTTTCAGATATTGAAGGGGTAGATGTTAATGATAACGCTGGAAAAACAGGCGGTCTTAACATCAGCATTCGTGGCATGGATCCAAAATACACACTTATCCTAATTGATGGCCGACGCCAAAACGTAGCAGGTAATGTGACGCCTAACGGCTTTGGTGAAACATCCACGAGCTTTATTCCTCCTGTTTCCCAAATTGAGCGTATCGAAGTTATCCGTGGTCCTATGTCAACCCTTTATGGTTCTGACGCCATGGGTGGTGTGGTTAATATCATCACAAAGAAAATCAATAATGAATGGGGCGGTGCCGTTACGGCCGAAACCACATTACAGGAAAAAAGAGAGTTTGGTGATAGTCGCCAAATTAATGCGTATTTATCAGGCCCACTTATTGAAGACAAATTAGGGCTAACATTGTCTGGTAATTACTTTGAGCGCGATAAATCTGAAATTGAATATCGTAAGGTCAATGGCGAAATAGTACAGCCTGCCATGGGGCGTAATCCCGTTAAGTCCGATAAATACAATATTGGTTCAAAATTAGTATTTACACCTTCCGATGATCAGATGCTTGGCTTGGAGATAAGGCAAGATCGCCAGACCTACGATAACCATAAAGGTCAGCTCGGTACCTTAGGCGATGGTGGCTATACAAAAGAACAACGCTATGAACGTGATCAGTATACAGTGTTTTATGAAGGCAACTTTAACATTGGCCTTCTAGAAGCCAGTTTAATGCAAAACAACACAGAAACCTTTGGTCGTACTAACCCAGCATTAATTAAAACCCCAGGCATTATACCTTTAGGCAAACGTAAACTAAGGGAAGAAGATACTATTTTTAATATCAAGCTTCTCAGCCAGCTTGGTGATCATAACTTAACGCATGGAGCTCAAATTCATAAAGCGAAGATGGAAGATGGTGTGGTCTCCTCACCTTTCCGCCACAGAATTTACTCGGCCTTTATTGAAGATGAATGGCGCTTTATACCTAGCATGGCTTTAACGCTTGGAGGACGCGTTGACCATCATGACAAATTCGGTACTGAAATTAGCCCACGCGCTTATCTAGTGTGGAACCTTAACGATCAGTGGACCTTAAAAGGCGGTGCGAGTAAAGGTTTTAAAGCACCTGAACTACAGCAGCTATCTGATGGTATTAACGGCTTTGGACGTCAAGGTAGACTACCTTTGGTGGGAAATCCTGACTTAAAACCAGAAACCACAATAAGCTCTGAAATAGGCGTCTATTTTGATAACCTATCTAACTTTAATGCAAATGCCACTGTATTCCATAATTCATTTGAAGACAAAATTGGCGAAACTATTGTAAATAACTGCCGCGTTATTAATAGTGCCAATTGTATTGATATTGGCCCAGGTTATAACAAAGTTGCGCCAACATTTTTCAAAGAAGTTAATATAGATAAAGCAACAACAAAGGGTATTGAGCTAGCTGGTCGTTACCAATTTGCCCCTAACTGGAGCTTATTAGCAAACTATACCTACACTAAAACTGAACAGAAAAGTGGCGCTGACAAAGGGTGGCCTCTCTCAAGAACACCTAAACATATGCTAAACACTTCTTTAAACTGGCAAACTACAGATAAGCTAGCCACATGGTTAAAAGCAGAATATCGTAGTAAGCGCTTCCGTCGCACAGCCGCCTCGCATAACTATGCTTATGAGGCCCTTGGCGATTATAAAGCCTATACCCTATTCCATTTAGGAGGCAGCTACCAAGCTACCGATAATCTGGCTATCAATGCAACTATCTACAACCTTTTAGATAAAAACTTTATTAAATACAAGTCATACACTTCAAATGCAGATGGAGCTATTGCTTACGACAATCAGTACAACAATAGCCAAGAGCGCCGTCGTTTATGGTTATCTGCTACTTATACGTTTTAAGCCCTAACAAACAGAGGGAATATCTTCCCTCTGTTTATCTTTTTGCATAATACTCTGTAAATCTTGAGTAAATTAGTCAAATAGACTTTACTTAATATTTGATAATAATTAGCATTTGCAACACTTTAGAGTGCTATCAAATATTACATAAGGCCTTTCATGTCTTTTGCTTCTCTTCGTCAATGGCATTGGATTAGCTCAGCACTATGCCTAGCTGGCATGCTGCTATTTGCCATTACAGGCATCACCTTAAACCATGCCACCGATATTAAAACGCAAGCCCGTGTGGTCAGTATAGAAGCTGTATTCCCTCCAGATTTATTAAAGAACCTACAACAAGCTCCACCTAAGCATGGCTTACCTACAGACTTAAATCAGTGGATTCAAACTGAAATAGGTATTACTGCCAATTCAAGTTCTGCTCAATGGACAGAAGATGAACTTTATATCGCCATGCCCAAACCAGGTGGCGATGCCTGGTTAAGTTTGGACCTACAAACAGGCGATGTCTTATACGAATCGACAGATCGTGGCTGGATTGCTTATTTTAATGACCTGCATAAAGGCCGTAACACAGGCATTTGGTGGTTTTGGTTTATTGATGTCTTTGCTGCTATTTGTGTGATTTTTAGCATTACTGGCTTTTGGTTATTAGTTCGTCAAGCTAATACGCGCCTAAGTACATGGCCTCTCACCCTACTGGGTTTTCTGCTTCCCCTCTTAATTATGTTGTTATTTATTCACTAAATTGGACATTACCATGTTAAAGAAATCCTTTGCTTTATGTTTCGCCAGTTTGTGTTTACCTATGGTTGCCCAAGCGGCTCAACTTAATGTGGAAATTGAAATTCCACGTTTAGATGTAGCCGAATATCATCGCCCTTATGTGGCGCTTTGGATTGAGCAAGGCAACCAGCATGTGGCTGATTTAGCCGTTTGGTATGACCTAAAAATGAAGAATAATGAAGGCGAGAAGTGGCTTAAAGACATGCGCCAATGGTGGCGCCGTAGTGGGCGCACGCTCAGCTTTCCTATTGACGGTGTCAGCAGTGCCACTCGAGCAGTAGGCAAACATCAACTGAGCTTTGATTCGCAAAACCCTGTATTAAGCAAGTTGCCCGCAGGCGACTACCAGCTACTTGTGGAAGCCGCTCGCGAAGTGGGCGGCCGTGAGCTGATCAAAATTCCATTTACTTGGCCGCCTCAGGCTGAGCATACCGAAACGGCGCAAGGTTCAACTGAACTCGGTGCCATTGTCCTGCAAGTTAAACCATAAGGATGTTTATGAAAGCTAAATCATTAAAATGGGCAGCACTTGCCTTAGCAATGACGCTCCCCTTAAGCGCACAAGCACACCGCGTTTGGATGCTACCTTCAGCCACTGTACTATCGGGCGATGATGCTTGGGTAACAGTAGATGCTGCCGTTGCCAATGAGCTTTTCTATTTCGACCACTTCCCGCTACAGCTTGAAGGTATTGGTGAGCCATTAGTTATTCCTAATAAAGATGGCAAATTACCAGAGGCCAAAGCACCAGCCCGCAAACGTGCCGAACTGCAAATTTTCACGCCAGATAACCAAACAGCCAAAGCTTGGTATGGCAATACAGGGCGCTATCGCACCACCTTTGATGTGCAGTTAAATCAAAAAGGCACCTGGAAAATTGGCATTTCCGGCAACAGCCTATTCGCTAGTTTTGAAGAAAACGGCGAAAAAAAACGCTGGAGTGGCAGCTTAGAAGAATTTAAAACCGCTATTCCAAAAGGTGTCTCTAAGCTACAAGTAACCCAGTACAACGGCCGTACAGAAACCTATGTTACTGCTGGCAACCCGACTGACAAGGTATTTACGCCAAGCAAACAAGGACTAGAGCTAGTACCTGTTACCCACCCTAATGATCTAGTAGCCAACGAAGCTAGCACCTTTGGTTTTCTGCTGGATGGGAAACCCGCTAAAAATGTAAAAGTAACTATTATTCCTGATGGTAACCGTTACCGTGATCAGCCTGAAGAAATCGAGCTGACCACTGATGCTAAAGGACAAATAACGGTTAATTGGCCTCATGCTGGCATGTATTGGTTAGGCGCTAATTACAGTAGCGATTTTAAAGCAGCTGGCAACCCTGCAACTAAGCGCAGCGCTAGTTATAGCCTGACCTTAGAAGTCCAGGCACCTTAACATGGACCTCGTGCAAGACCCTAGCCGCCTACTCATAGCTACCACACTCGTCCTCATCTATGGGTGGGTTTGCTGGTGGTATTTCGCACGCTATAAGCGACAAGCTAAGCCAGTGGTCAGCCAAGTGGATTGGCTTGTGGCTTATGCTAGTCAAAGTGGCAATGCTCAGCGACTGGCTGAGCAAAGCTGCTCTTACTTACAGAGCTCAGGGCTCAACGCACAGTGCTGTACCTTAAACCAATTAAGGGTAAGCCAACTGCAACAGCAATCTATAATTTTTATTGTTAGCACGTATGGCGATGGCGAAGCTCCTGATCATGCTCGCAGCTTCTTCAAGCAACTGCAAAAACACACTGCTCCACTGGATACTCAATACGTTATTTTGGCCTTAGGGGATTCCACTTATCCACACTTTTGTGCTTTCGGCAAACAGCTAGCCATACAGTTAGAGCGGCTACAAGCTCAGCCCTTATTCCCTTTACACTGCCTAGATAGGCTAAATCACAATGAACTAACCCAATGGCATAAGCACCTCGGCCAAGCTTTATCACTTGCACCACCTGCTATAGAAACTACAAAACAGACTCACAAGATTCGCTTGATGCAACGAGAATCACTCAACCCCAACAGCGCCAGCCCACAACTCTACTTATTGACTTTTGAGTCTGAGCTCAACTGGCAAGCAGGCGATATACTGCAAATAACGCCATTTAATGATAGTCAATATAAAATGCGCGACTACTCCATTGCCAGTGCAGCTCATCAGCCTTTACAGATTATTGTGCGACTAGAACGGCATCCAGATTACGGTAACGGGCTTTGTTCCTCTTGGCTAACCCAAGCACTAACCATTAACAGCGAACTTCAGGTGCAACTGCGTAGCAACAATAACTTCCATGCAACTGAACAGCATAACCCCGCCATTTTTATTGGCGCTGGCAGTGGTATTGCTGGGTTACGTGGGCACTTACAGGAACGTGCCAGCACTGGCAAAAGCTGGCTGCTATTTGGTGAACGTAGCGCTATTCATGATTGCATATTGCAAGATGAACTAAACACTTGGCAGCAGCACAATCCTTTATTCCAAGTTGACCTTGCCTATTCACGCGATGGCCAATCAGCACAATATGTACAAGATTTACTCTATAACAAGGCCGCACAAGTTAAACAATGGGCGGCTGAGAACGCCAGCATCTATGTCTGCGGCCGCCTCAATGGAATGGGCGAAGGCGTACATACCGCACTTATCGATATTCTTGGCAGCCATTACCTTGAACAACTCTTAGAACAAGGACGTTACAAACGCGATTTATATTAAAGCTGGAGTAAATACCCATGTTACTGGGCTGGTTAATAACGAATAAACAGCATAAATCATGAAAATTACTGAGTTTCCGACTTTAAACATTTAGCCTTGAGTAATCAGCCGCTATAATCAGCGCCAAATTTTTAAAGTCATTATCTTGAGGCGCAATCAGCATGAGCAAACTAGCTGCTGAAGTCGCGAAACACCGCACCTTCGCTATTATTTCTCACCCTGACGCCGCCCAGCCCTTCAACGCTTAAAACCACCTTTCATTGCACACCACAATTACTTTTCTACATACTGAATTTAGCGTTTTTGTCTTTTTCTCGTTTTTTTGCTTTTCAATGATATCCAAGCGTAACACTCAAAAAGTGTGTACAAACCTCTTCTTTATTACGCTTATCCTTCGGCTATTTGACGCGAGCTCTTCTGTAGCCCTTACTTTATAAGGCCTGAGCGACAAAAGCACCTAATGGGCGGAATGCCTCTGTTCGCGATTATCAGCTAGCGTATCGCTCTTTTTTCGATGACCAATATCTCTGTCTACTAATCTGTAATTATGTATCAAATCATAGATTTTGATATATAATAACTAATCATATTTGTGTTCTTTTAGTTGAAGTGATATGTTTTAATATATAATTCTTCTTTGGTGATGCATCAAGGTATATCAACATGAGCTATGTAACAGAGCAGATACTAGAAAGCCTTCGAAAAGCTCGGCTACGTAAAGGTTTTAGTCAAAGAGAGCTCAGCGCGCGTTCGGGTGTGCCTCAAAGCCATATATCAAAAATTGAGTCTGGCGGCGTTGATTTAAGAATGTCCAGTTTAATTGCACTTGCCCGTGTACTCGACCTAGAGTTATTTGTCGCACCCAAAAAATCTGTACCAGCTATTACGTCGATCATTCGAAGCTGCCAAGGGAGCATCGACGAAGCTGAGGCAATGTCGCCTGCATATCAGTTAGAGGAAGACGACAATGACTAATCATGTTTCTACGCTCAACGTGTTGCTCTATGGCGAACCCATAGCAACGATCACCAATGTGGGCAATGACAGAACACTTTTTGCCTTTGTGGATTCCTATATTCATGATGAGTCGCGCCCTGTGTTAGGGCTTGGTTTTAAAGATGCACTGGGTGGCTTACTGACTAACTTTAAACCGACCCAAACCAAATTAACTCCGTTTTTCTCTAACCTTTTGCCGGAAGAAACTATGCGAAATTATCTGGCAGAGCGTGCTGGCGTTAATCCAGCACGGGAGTTTTTTCTATTGTGGGTACTAGGCCAGGATTTAGCAGGTGCGATCAGGGTTGAACCAGCAGATGGTGAAGCCTTACCACCTAATGTGCATCACGACATTGATGATAAAACGAACGTTGAAGCAGCAATGCGTTTTTCATTGGCTGGGGTGCAATTGAAGTTTTCAGCTGTGCAGCAGGCAAATGGCGGTTTGACGATTCCTGCAACCGGTCAAGGTGGTTCTTGGATTGTAAAATTGCCGTCGTCTCAATTTGAAGCTGTGCCAGAAAATGAATATTCGATGATGGAGCTGGCTCGAATGCTGGGCATGGACGTGCCAGAAACGCAGCTCCTCCCTATTACTCAGATTGCTAATATCCCAAATGGCATTGGCAAATTTGGTGACAGTGCGTTTGTGATCAAGCGTTTTGACCGTGCAGATGGTCAAGCTGTGCACATTGAGGACTTTGCGCAAGTGTTTGGCGTTTATCCTCAAGATAAATACAAAAAAGCCAGTATGCGGAATATTGCTCAGGTTATCGGCATTGAAGGCCAAGACGAGGATATCGCAGAATTTACTCGTCGATTGGTGTTCAATACGCTAATTGGAAATGCAGATATGCATTTGAAGAATTGGTCTGTGATCTATAAAGATAAGCGTACAGCGTCTATTGCACCTGCTTATGACTTTGTTTCAACCATTCCTTATATCCCAGATGACAGTGCCTCGCTAAAGGTTAGCCGTAGCAAGAAATTCAGCGATTTCACGCTGGATGAGCTATCACACTTAGCCGCTAAAGCCATGTTGCCAGAAAAATTGGTGTTAGATACCGCAAAGCACACTGTAGCTGGCTTCCATGAAGTATGGACGAAAGAAAAAGCACACTTACCCCTTACAAAATCAGTGATTGAAGCCATAGAAACGCACTTACAAAGCATACCATTACGTTAAATTCCCAGTAGGTAGAAGCGTACAATCAAGATGGTTTAATTCCACGCTATTTTATGGCGCTTTGCGCCGCAAATTGGACGTTTAGTATTACCGTTGGCATGACGGTGTTAAAGGTGCCAACAAACATTGGTGGCGCGACATCAGCGAAGACGAGTTGCCGCAGGAACAAACTTACCTGGATGATTTGTACCATCGTGGCTCAGAACATGCCCACTATGACTACAAAGATGCCCGCAATCGATTTAAAGCTTTGTCATAGCCTCTTGCATATTTGAAAACCTCTGGAAAATGGAAAGTGAACTTACGTTATACCCAAACTACTTGGTGTTGCAGCTAGGCGGCAAGTGAGCGAATCCCCATGAGCATAGGTCTTCTATGTGATTGGGGTGAGCGAATGCAGGTAACACCGCTGCGGCTGCAAGTAGGCAGGGTATAAAACCAACAAGAGGAATCTTTCCATGTACCAAGACACCTACATTGAATACTGGGGCGAAATATTCGTCTCTGCCCGCATCATTGAATTTGGCATCACGTTCGAGCGCTTTCTTAAAGATCCATGGAAGCACTTGATGTCCTGTGGCCAAGAGTCTGCTCCAGACGCGATTGCTGAAGTGATGCTGCCATTGCTACCAGCCCAGGCAGAAGTTGCTAGGCGCATTCGGGAGAGTGAGCAACGAGTCCTGATGTCTACAGAGACGGACAAAGGGGTATCTCATCGCGGTAACATCGTGGTGCCATTGGTTCGGGTAGCGCATTGATAGCGGCTATCAGCATTGGCACAAAACAAGGTCTTCAAGTCTATACCTGAGCGGCAATTGCAATCCAGATCAAAAAGTTGCCGCTTAGCCTTCCCTACAAAATAATTTGTGATAGGATGTTACCTAATAAAATTAATTAGGTTGAAGCCTATTCAGTGTTTTATGTACATCTGTCCAGCTTCAACCGGTAGAGATTGCTAAGTCATTGCGGATAAAGAGTAGCATTGAGTGACACTATTCAATGTGATTACGCGATGTCTGACCGTACTTTATAAACAGAGTTTTAAGAAACTGGTTGAATTGGATGAACAAGACGCATGACAAATGATGGCCTGAAACAAAGGCTAGTAACTAAGCCAGCTAGGCTTTCGCAGATCACGCATTTGCCACAAGCAACAAGGGATCGCATTGCCCACATTGATTTCACCTTATTGTTTAAGGGGGAAG
This sequence comes from Pseudomonas sp. F1_0610, assembly GCF_047470865.1. NCBI lineage: Bacteria > Pseudomonadati > Pseudomonadota > Gammaproteobacteria > Pseudomonadales > Pseudomonadaceae > Pseudomonas > Pseudomonas sp. F1_0610. Next base: position 44,010 of record NZ_JAZDRH010000018.1, on the reverse strand, counting down.
CGGTGCGGGCGGATTTAGTCGATCGTTTCAGCATAGCCGCTGCACAGGCCACCAAGGACTTCTCAATGTACCGCGAGCTTGCGCCAGATAATATTGAGTATGACCAAAAGCTCAAATTACATAAGCGTGGTGAAGCTTTTGAACCCTTGTTCGACTATGACGTTGTGAGAACGCTGGCAACCATTAGCCAAGGGTACGGCGATGGCTTTACTGGCAAGGTAAAGCCACCACTAGCTTGTGAAGCACCTTACCACCTCAACAAACCGAGTCTATCTATAGTGGCCAAGATCACCGAGGCCATACATAAAGAAAAAGCCTTGCGTATCACCTATGTGTCGTTATCGAGCGGTGAAACCACGCGTGAAATTGTGCCGCATACACTGGTGGATAATGGCCTGCGTTGGCATGTTCGTGGTTTTGACCGCAAGCATAGCGAGTTCCGTGACTTTGTGCTGACCCGCATTAAAGCAGCGGTTGTGATTGAGGATTCGACTTTGTCTGAAACGGAGCTCGAAACCAAAGACCGCCAATGGAATCGGTTTGTAGAACTTGAGTTAGTACCGCACCCAAGCATAGAGCACAGCGAAGCCATTGAACTGGATTATGGCATGACGGGTGGCGTTCTAAAGGTAGAAATTAGAGCGGCAACGGCAGGCTATTTACTTCGGCTTTGGAATGTTGATTGCTCCAAAGCACACAGCCTTCAAGGCCCTGAATATCAGCTTTGGTTAAAGAATACCCCGACACTTTACGGGGTAGCCAATTTGAATTTAGCCCCTGGGGTTGACGAGTGATGTTCAACGACAGTGGAACAACCGCGCACCCCATAAACGAATTATGACGAATTAAAAGCAGGAATTAGCAGATGACAAGTTTACAACAACGAGCCGAACTTCAACGCCAAATATGGGCGATTGCCAACGATGTGCGTGGCTCAGTGGATGGCTGGGACTTTAAGCAATATGTACTAGGTACGCTGTTTTACCGCTTTATCAGTGAGAACTTTGTCAATTACATTACAGGCGGTGATAAGAGCGTTAATTATGCGGCCATGTCTAACGATGATGAAAATATCAAGTCTGCTAAAGAAAATGCTATTAAAGAGAAAGGCTATTTTCTTTACCCTAGCCAGTTGTTCAGCAATGTGGCAGCCAATGCACATAAAAACGAAAATTTAAATACGGATTTGGCCGCTATTTTTGCGGCCATTGAAGATTCTGCCAATGGCTATGATTCAGAAAAAGACATTAAAGGTTTGTTTGCCGATTTTGATACCACCAGCAATCGTCTGGGTAATACAGTAGAGGCAAAAAACAAGCGTTTGGCAGCTGTGTTAAAAGGCGTGGCAGGTTTAACCTTCGGCAATTTTGAAGACAACCAAATTGATTTATTTGGTGACGCTTACGAGTTCCTGATTTCTAACTATGCCGCCAATGCGGGTAAATCCGGTGGCGAATTTTTCACCCCTCAACACGTTTCAAAACTCATCGCACAGCTCGCCCTGCACGGCCAGACCAGTGTTAATAAAATCTATGACCCTGCGGCCGGTTCGGGCTCTTTGCTGTTACAAGCCAAAAAGCACTTTGATGCGCATATCATTGAAGATGGTTTCTTTGGCCAAGAGCTTAATCACACCACTTACAACTTGGCGCGTATGAACATGTTTTTGCATAACATTAACTACGACAAGTTTAATATTCAGCTGGGTGATACCTTAATCGAACCGCACTTTTTAGACGACAAACCCTTTGATGCGATTGTCTCTAATCCGCCTTATTCGGTGAAGTGGATTGGCAGTGATGACCCTACCTTAATCAACGACGACCGCTTTGCACCCGCAGGCGTGCTTGCGCCTAAATCTAAAGCCGACTTTGCCTTTGTGCTTCATGCGCTGAGTTACTTATCAAGCAAAGGCCGTGCAGCCATTGTTTGTTTTCCCGGTATTTTTTACCGTGGCGGTGCTGAGCAAAAAATTCGCCAATACCTAGTTGATAACAACTATGTTGAAACCGTGATTTCATTAGCACCTAACCTGTTCTTTGGTACCACCATTGCCGTCAATATTTTAGTGTTATCTAAGCACAAAACCGACACCACCACCCAGTTTATTGATGCCAGCGGTCTATTTAAAAAAGAAACCAATAACAACGTGCTGACTGAGCAACACATTGAAGACATCATGCAGGTGTTTGCTAGCAAAGAGAATGTAGAGCATTTTGCTAAATCCGTTGATTTGGATGTTATCGCAGACAACAGCTATAACCTTTCGGTAAGTAGTTATGTGGAAGCGAAAGACAACCGCGAGTTAGTGGACATTACCGAGCTTAATGCCGAACTTAAAACGACCGTTGCTAAAATCGACCAGCTTCGCAGTGATATTGACGCCATTGTAGCGGAAATTGAAGGTGAGGAGATGGAAGAATGAGTCAGTTGAACTATTTAGAGAAACTGCTGGATGGGGTTGAGGTTGAGTGGAAGGATTTAGGGGATGTAACACAATACGAACAACCTACAAAATATCTTGTAAAAACGAAAAACTATGATGATTCGTTTGAGACTCCTGTATTAACTGCGGGCAAGACTTTTATTCTAGGTTATACGGACGAAATAGGCGGGATAAATCGAGCTTCAGAAGATCCTGTAATAATTTTTGATGACTTCACTACTGCTAATAAATGGGTTGATTTCGACTTTAAAGCTAAATCCTCAGCAATGAAAATGATTAAATCTAGTGATGAGTCTAAATTCATGCTGAAGTACGTATATTATTGGATGAATACGCTACCGAGTGACTTGATTGACGGTGATCATAAACGGCAATGGATTAGTAATTACTGCGCTAAAAAAATCCCCATCCCTTGTCCAAATAACCCAGAAAAGTCGCTGGCAATACAAGCTGAAATTGTGCGCATTCTGGACGCATTTACCGCCATGACCGCCGAGCTGACCGCCGAGCTGACCGCCGAGCTTAACATGCGGAAAAAACAATACAACTACTACCGCGACCAGTTGCTAAGTTTTGAAGAAGGTGATTTTGAATGGATGACCCTAGGTGATGTCACAAAAAAATGGTACTCAGGTGGTACACCTACTGCTGGAAAGCCTGAATTCTACGAAGGGGGCAATATTCCTTGGTTGAGAACTCAGGAAGTAAAATTTTCTGACGTATCTGAGACTGAGGTATTTATAACGCCTGCTGCATTGAAAAATTCATCAGCCAAATGGATTCCAGAAAATTGCGTGATTATTGCCATTTCTGGAGCAACTGCCGGAAGAACAGCAATTAATAAGATTCCTCTAACTACAAATCAGCACTGTGGATGTTTGGAAATCGACGATAAAAAAGCCCTATACCGATACGTATTTCATTGGGTTAGCTTCAATTACGAAAACATAAAAGCTCTAGGACAAGGTGCAAGAGGCGATCTTAATTCAACAATCATCAAGAACTTTAGGTTACCTGTTCCTTACGCAAACGATCCTGAGAAATCATTGGCTGAGCAGGCGCGAATTGTAGCGATATTGGATAAATTCGACACGTTAACAACTTCGCTGCAAGAAGGTCTGCCCCGCGAAATAGAACTCCGCCAAAAGCAATACGAGTATTATCGTGACCTGTTGTTAAGCTTTCCGAAATCAGATGAGGCGGCTTAATGAGTAAAACGCTAACAGAAATAGCAGCGCTGTTGCAAGCGTCCGACAAAAAAGTGCCGTTGATTTTTAGTTGTGCATTTTTTAAGAAACGACGGCTTTAAACTGTAAGGAGAAGCGAATGCCTAACCTCAGCCCACAAGACCAAACCTCAGAGTTCTTACTTTATACCGCGCCTAATGGTGATGTGAAAGTCGAAGTATTACTCAGTGGTGAAACCATTTGGCTAACGCAAAAACGCATTGCACAGCTGTTTGGTGTGGGGGTGCCTGCCATTTCAAAGCACTTGGATAATATTTACGATTCGGGTGAACTACAACGTGAGGCAACTATTTCCATTTTGGAAACAGTTCAACCAGAAGGCAAACGCGAAGTTAAACGCAAGCTGGAGTACTACAACCTAGATGCGGTGATTTCAGTAGGCTACCGAGTGAATTCAGCACAGGCGACGCAGTTTCGTATTTGGGCGACTCAGTTGATTAAGGACTACATCATCAAAGGCTTTGCCATGGATGATGAACGCCTAAAAAACGGCCGCTTCTTTGGTAAAGATTACTTTAAAGAGCTGCTGGAACGCGTCCGTTCGATACGTGCTAGCGAGCGACGTATTTATCAGCAAATCACCGATATCTTTGCTGAATGCAGTATTGATTACGATCCTAAATCAGAAACCACGCGCCTGTTTTATGCTCATGTGCAAGACAAATTTCACTTTGCTATTACAGGCTACACCGCAGCGGAAATCATCGCATTGAAAGCTGACGCCAACCAGCCATTAATGGGTATGACGACGTACAAAAACGCCCCTTCAGGTCGTGTATTAAAATCGGATACCACTGTTGCCAAAAACTACCTCAGTGAAGACGAGATTAAAAAACTTGAACGTGCCGTTTCGGCCTTTTTTGATTACATTGAAGGCATTATTGAACGCAGAAACACCTTTACCATGGAGGCGTTCGCCGAAAGCGTCAATAAGTTTTTGGCCTTTAATGAGTATCAGGTACTTGAAGGTTATGGCAGTGTTTCACGCAAGGTTGCTGAGCAAAAAGCTCATGCCGAATATGAGCAATTTAACAAACAGCAAAAGATCGAGTCTGACTTTGATCGTGAAATAAAAAAGTTGCTCAATGATGGTAGAAAGAAAAAGGACTAGATAAATGACCACCTCCTACAAAAGTATTGCAGAATCCAATAATTTTATTGTTTTAGACAGATATACACGGCAAGACCAAATTGCTGAGGGCTATCAAAGTGAAGGTGATTTAGAACGCGAGCTGATTCAGGATCTAAGCAACCAAGGTTATGAGTATCTACCTGCGCTAACCACGCCAGACGCCATGTTGGTGAATGTGCGCAAACAGCTACAAGCCCTCAATAAGATTGAGTTTAGCGATGCCGAGTGGGTTCGTTTTTGCGAGCAATACCTGAATACACCAAGCGACAATCTTCTCGACAAAACCCGTAAGGTGCACAGTGATTATATCTTCGATTTTGTTTTTGATGATGGTCATATCGAAAATGTTTACCTATTCGACAAGAAGATCATTGCGCGCAACAAAGTGCAGGTCATTAAGCAGTTTGAACAAAGTGGAAGCCATGCCAACCGTTACGATGTGACGACTTTGGTCAATGGTTTGCCTTTGGTGCAAATTGAACTGAAAAAACGTGGTGTGGCGATCCGCGAGGCATTTAACCAAATACATCGTTACAGCAAAGAGAGCTTTAATGCAGAGAACTCGTTGTACAAGTTCTTACAGCTGTTTGTGATCTCTAATGGCACCGACACGCGCTATTTTGCCAATACCACTAAGCGCGACAAGAACAGTTTTGACTTCACGATGAACTGGGCGAAATCAGACAATACGCTGATTAAGGATTTAAAAGACTTTACCGCCACTTTTTTTAAAAAAGAGACATTGCTTGAAGTGATCTTGCGGTACTCGGTATTTGATGTCAGCAATACCTTGCTCGTGATGCGCCCTTACCAGATTGCTGCCACCGAGCGCATTCTATGGAAGATAAAGAGTGCCTTTAACGCTAAGAATTGGAGTAACGCCGAAAGCGGTGGGTTCATTTGGCACACCACAGGTTCAGGTAAAACACTCACCAGCTTTAAAGCGGCACGGTTAGCCACGGAATTAGAATTTATAGATAAAGTCTTTTTTGTGGTGGACAGAAAAGACCTCGACTATCAAACCATGAAAGAGTATCAGCGTTTCTCGCCTGATAGTGTGAACGGTTCAGACAGTACCGCAGGGCTTAAGAGTAACCTAGATAAAGACGATAACAAGATTATCGTTACCACAATTCAAAAGCTCAATAACTTAATAAAAAGCGAAAGCGATTTAGCTATATACAACAAGCAAGTTGTCTTTATTTTTGATGAGTGCCATCGAAGCCAGTTCGGTGAAGCGCAGAAAAATCTGAAGAACAAATTCAAAAAGTACTACCAGTTTGGCTTTACTGGTACGCCAATTTTCCCAGAAAACGCCTTGGGTGCTGAAACCACGGGCAGCGTATTCGGTCAGCAGTTGCATACTTATGTAATAACCGATGCCATTCGTGATGAAAAAGTACTTAAATTCAAAGTGGACTATAACGATGTTCGCCCACAATTTAAGAGCATTGAAACTGAGCAAGATGATAAGAAACTCAGCGCCTTTGAAACCAAACAAGCGTTTTTACATCCGATGCGGATCCGTGAAATTTCACAGTACATTCTGAGCCATTTTAACCAGAAAACGCATCGAGCCTATTCTGGTGCCAAAGGGTTTAATGCGATGTTTGCGGTAAGTAGTGTTGATGCTGCTAAAGCGTATTATGAAACCTTTAAAACATTGCAGGCTGAGACTGAAAAGGGTCCTACAAGTAAACCTTTGCGCATTGCGACTATCTTTTCATTTGCTGCCAACGAAGAGCAGGATGCCATCGGTGATATTTTAGATGAGAGCTTTGAAGTCAGTGCCATGAACAGCAGCGCGAAAGAATTTTTAAGCGCCGCAATTACTGATTACAACGCCATGTTTAAATCTAACTACGGTGTGGATAGTAATGGCTTTCAAAATTACTATCGTGACCTTGCCCAGCGTGTTAAGAAACAAGAAGTAGATCTGCTCATTGTGGTGGGTATGTTTTTAACCGGCTTTGATGCGCCTACGCTCAATACCTTGTTTGTTGATAAGAATTTGCGCTATCACGGTTTAATGCAGGCGTTTTCTCGCACTAACCGCATTTATGATGCAACGAAGACCTTTGGCAATATTGTTACCTTCCGTGATTTGGAACAGGCAACCATTGATGCTATAACCCTGTTTGGTGACAAAAACACCAAAAATGTGGTGTTGGAGAAGAGCTACAAAGAATACATGGAAGGTTTTAACGATATTGTTACTGGCCAAGCGCGTCGAGGTTTTGTTGATATCGTTAAAGAGCTGCAAGAACGCTTTCCGAACCCAGAAAACATTGAAAAAGAACAAGATAAAAAAGAATTTGCTAAGCTTTTTGGTGAATACCTAAAAGCAGAAAATATTTTACAAAACTATGATGAGTTTGCTGGTTTAAAAGCGTTGCAAAGCTTGGATACCAGTGATGAACAAGCTGTCGAGGCGTTCAAGTTAAAGTACTATCTGAACGATGCTGATATCGAGGCAATGCAAACCATCGACATGCCTAGCGAGCGTGCTATCCAAGATTATCGCTCTACCTACAACGATACCCGCGACTGGTTACGACGCAATAAAGAAGGCCAGGATAAAGATAAATCAACGGTAGACTGGGACGATGTGGTCTTTGAAATTGATTTGCTTAAATCTCAAGAAATCAACCTCGATTACATTCTTGAACTAATTTTTGATCACAATAAGAAGAACAAGAGTAAAGAAGGTTTGATTGAAGAAGTTCGCCGTATGATCCGCAGTAGTCTTGGTAATAGAGCGAAAGAGAGCTTAGTGGTTGATTTTATTAACCAGACAAACCTTGATGAGATCAGTGATAAAGCCAGCATTATCGATGCTTTCTTCAAGTTCGCTCAGGCCGAACAGAAGCGTGAAGCCGATGCTATTATTGCCTCTGAAAAGCTAAACGAAGAAGCTGCCAAACGCTATATTGCCTCATCACTTAAGCGAGAGTATGCCTCTGAAAATGGTACTGCGCTTAATGAAGCATTACCGAAGCTCAGCCCATTGAATCCACAGTACCGTACCCAGAAACAAACGGTTTTTCAGAAAATTGCCGCTTTTGTTGAAAAATACAAAGGTGTAGGCGGGCAGATATAGGTGTCATTCCGTGGTGAGCAGGCGTAAAGCTATATAGTGCAAGCATGAACGTTTTATTGAAGGCTAGGTTAGTTGTCTGCTACGTGGAAGGTAAATTAAAGAGATGGAAGTAGATGCTGCTACGCACTTAGGCATCAGTGATAAGAGGCTGTACAACTGGATTAAAAGCTCTTCTAAGCGGGTTAAACGCTTGGAAGAGCATATTGATAAACTGCAATCGCCCGTTTAAAGCGCGAACTTAAGCGTGTTGAACAAGAGCGCAACATCTTAAAGAAAAGGTCAGAGGCAGCGATGTTCTTCGCCAGCACTTCGTAAAACGTAGAAAAGGAGTTACTCGATGGGCTACTGCTGTCATCTGTATTCTCCTGAAAATCAATGTAAAGCTATCATCGCCTGATTCATCACTTGTTAATGCTCAGAAAGATGCCTGATATGTTCAGAAAATCAGCCTTATCAAAACACTGGTATCATTATTTAGTTTACAAAACGTCCAATTTTCGGCGCAAAGCGCCATAAAATAGCGTGGAATTAAACCATCTTGATTGTATACGCTCTACCTACTGGGAATTTAACGTAATGTGATAAGGCCTGACTTTCTCAGACACTTTTTTGATTCATAAAATACTGTTTTTCATAGTTCATTGGTGACACCCGCTGATTATGCGTGTGCCTGCGTTTTGGATTGTAAAACATCTCAATGTAATGAAGTATAGCCCGCCTTGCTTCTTCCCGTGTTTTGTATTGATGGCGGCGTATTGTTTCTTTTTTAAGGTTGCCAAAGAAACTTTCAGCAACTGCATTATCCCAACAATTGCCTCTGCGGCTCATGCTAGCTTCCATATCAAGTGAGCGGAGCAACTTCCTAAAATCACGGCTGCTGTATTGAGAGCCTTGATCCGAATGCAGCCGCACAGTGCCTCCGGGCTTACGACGCCAGTAAGCAGCCATTAAAGCATCTTGAACCAGAGTGTCAGTCATCCGCTCAGACATCGACCAGCCAACAATGCTGCGTGCGAACAAGTCCATGACTACAGCCAAGAACAAGAAGCCTTCCTGGGTATGAATATAGGTGATATCGCTGACCTACCACTGGTTAGGTGCAGACACATTAAAAGCACGGTCGAGCGTGTTTGGTGCTGTGATATCAGGCTTACCACTATAGTAACCTTTAGGTCTTTTATAGCCGCGTTGCGCACAAACCTGCGCCAATCTCATTAATCTGAGTATTCGATCGCGCCCACATTTGACACCAGCCTCAGCAAGATCAAGATGGATATTGCGATAGCCATAGTGTCCACCACTTGCCAGCCAATAGTGTTTAACCAAAGGCAGTAAGCGTTGATCATCCTTGTAACGCTTGCTCTCTGGCGTTTTAACCCAAGCGTAATAGCTGCTGTGATGAACACGCATCACCTTGCAAAGTAGGCGCACAGGATAACGGTGGCAACGAGATTTTATGAACGCGTACCGTTCTTTGACTCGCTGGCAAAGAACACGGCGGCCTCCTTTAAGATGTTGCGCTCTTGCTCAACACGCTTCAGTTCGCGCTTTAAACGGGCGATCTCAGCCTGTAAATCATTATCTTCCAGTCGTTTTTTAACCGGTTTGGAAAAGATCTTAATCCAGTTGTACAGCGTCTTATCACTGATGCCTAAGCGCTTAGCAACGTCTACAACAGCATAACCATGGAGGGGCACTTGGTTGACTGCTTCTTGCTTAAACTCATCTGAATAACGGTAGCCTTTGCTCATGTTTAACCCCTTATGGTTGTTCATCTTTTTACCATAAAAAGTGTCGGGGTTAGTCAGGCCTTATCAGTGATTTTCTAATCCCCACTGAAGAACAGCGACTTCGTTCTAAAGGGATGGAGAACATGGGAGGCTTTTGGTTTGTCTGGGTAGAAGACCGTATTCAGGCATTTTTTGATGTGTTGTACCAGGTGTTCACTCGATTTGCGTTGCTGATGGTCTGGTTGTCCTTTGCGCTTATTCTCATGTTACCGGCGCTGTGGGACGGCTTGATGACCTGGAAAATTAAGAAGACAACCTTTGATTTTTCGAGCCCTATCATTCACCGCTACAGCATGATTATCCTGGGCTCAGGCGTCATTTTGCTGTTTATGGGATTGTTCGCCCCGCTGGCTATTCCACCGGTGGTACTACCGTCGATGATCATCGGCTTGGCGTTGATGGCGGGGTTGGCGTTAAGTCACTTGCAGAAGAAGATATGAGGCCAGTTAGGCCTCATAAATGTCGTTAACTCATTTTTTGTGGCTTGAGTGTTAGTTCAAAGCCACATGCGTGAGCATATTTTAGTAGAGTTGACCAACTTGGATTGGCATTACCTTTTTCTAAACGACTGACGTTACTTTTTTGGGTATGCATTCTTTCAGCAACCTGTTCTTGAGTAAGCCCCGCCTTTGTTCTCATGGTAAGCAATTGGTCAATAAAGCTGAACTCACTCTCGAGCTTATCGTACTCATTCTTAACTTCAGCATTGGCTAAAGCACGTTGTTTCAGTTTTTGCAGACTCATGATTTTTGAACCTCTTTTTGTCTATCTCTGGCAAGATTAAGCTCATTTTTGGGCGTCTTTTGAGATTTTTTTACAAAAGCGTGTAACACATAAATGTGCTTCCCATTTAAGTAGCAAAATAAGCCTCTACCAATACCTTCTTGAGCTTTGGCGCGGATTTCAAATAACCCATCGCCCATAGACTCAGTATGAGGAGGCCCCAAGTTTGCACCATGCTTTTCCATCAGCTCTAAAAGCTTAATCATGCGAGCTTGTATTTTGGGTGGCATATCGAGGATCTGATCCTCAACGCCATCGTAAAAGTCGATCTTCCAGCTCATGGGTATCCTTAACCTAGGTTATCATAAATGATAACTCTGGTTGCGCGGTTTGTCTAGAACTTAACCGTCTTGTCTGAGTAGAACCCTCAAAACCTTCAAGAATTCGATATCTACCTGACCACAGCCCTGATCGGGGCATTCTTCACTTCTCAATTCAAACAACGAGGAGTGACTATGGAACCTGTGAGTATTCCATCCTATATCGATGCCCCGCCGCACTTCCTGCTTTGGAGTGCCGATGAGATGGCTCCCATTCTGTTGGGGTTGGTGACAACCAAGCTCTATCGGCGTTTTCGTGATGGCCGCCCAGATGGTTTTATTCTTCACGCCATCTACTGGGCCGGACTGTTGCCAACCAAAGCCAAGACGATCCCTAACCCATTTATCAGGAGCTATCTGCCGTGAATTTCGACGTGTTTTTAAAATCATGGCAAGGCACGCAATTAGAGAACCGATGGCAACGGTTCCTGATTGCGGTGCTGGTGCTATCTAACTTGCTGCTTGCGGTTGCGGCATTTTATCGCAATACCGTGGTAGCCATTCAACCGCCAACCTTGTCTGAAACGGCTGAAGTGTCACGAAACCAGGCTACTCAGCCTTATCTGGAATCCTGGGGGCTCTACTTGGCTGAGCTTATGGGCAACGTGACGCCGGGTAATGTGTCTTTCATCCAGGTTGCCATTGAGCCGCTACTTTCTCCAGCGGTGTATCAGCAAGTGGTCGATGCACTGGAGATTCAGGCAAGACAAATCCGCGAAGACCGAGTCACGCTCAAATTCCAACCCAGACAAGTGGAATATGAGTATGAAACCGGCCATGTCTTTGTGACCGGTTATTCCTTGGTTTCTGGGCCATCTGGCGATGAGCAGCGCCAAACTCGCACCTATGAGTTTGACATCGATATTGAGCAATACCGTCCAAAGCTCAGTTGGATGGATACGTACGAGGGGCAAGCTAGAACGAAGCGCGTTCGTGAAAAGTTGACCCAAGAGCAAAACCGGAGGGTGAATGATGCGAACCAAAATTAGTCGATGGATGACACCAAGCTTAATCGCAATCAGCTTGAGTGGCGTCCTGTTATCTCAAGCGTCGTATGCAGACGTGGAATTGCCGATTGTGCCAGCCAGTGTGATGAAGCAGTCTGCTACAGCAAATCCACCTGTTCAAAGCAATACGGTTTCAACGGATGTGCCAACAACGTTACTGATGACACCGGGGGTTAATGAACTGATCCCTGTAGCGCTTGAGCATCTGAATCGGATTGTGACGCCGTTTGAATCGCCTCAGGTGAGAACAACCAGTGATGCTCAGACGCAAATCAAGGGGAATGTTGTATATGTGGCCACGGACAAAGAATCACCGGTTTCACTTTACATCACTCCGCCTGGTCAGGAAGCGCCCGCGTTATCTGTCACCTTAGTACCTCGTCGTATTCCACAGCGTGAAGTCACCTTAGCTATTGATGGTCAGCAGTAGCCTATTAAGGGCGTCGTGAACCGAAAAGCCGCCACTTGGGAAACAGCTCAGCCATACGTCGATAGCTTACGAGACTTACTCAGACGCCTTGCACTAAATGAGTTACCACAAGGCTATGACATCCGTTTAGCTGGCCAAACTGACACAAGCCCGAAATGTTTTCAGCCTGGCTTAAAGTTTGGTTTTAAACAGGGGCAAATTGTGACAGGACATTACTTCACCGTCTATGTAGGACTGGTTGAAAGCTTTGCCGATGAGCCTATAGAAGCCAGTGAAATAGCCTGCAATGCACCAGATATAGTGGCAAGCGCCTACTGGTCTCGCAATATCTTGTTGCCGGGCGAAAAGACTGAGTTGTATGTGGTTGTTCGCAATCATCGTGAAGAAGCGGTGGAAAGTCAGCGACCTTCGCTTCTTGTAGGAGGTGAATAACGATGAAAGCACAATGGGAGCAAATGAGCCCGAACATGAAGCGGGGCCTATCGGTTGCCGGTATTGCGGGTGGTCTCATCCTTATGGTGATGGTGTTTTCACCTAATCCTGACGATGGCGCGAACAGTCGGAACCGGCAGGAAACGATCCGGCACATTCTTACGGATACCAATACTCGTGATGTTGGGGTCGATAGTTTGGCTGCGAACGTAAAACTACTCAGTGAGCGCAATGAACAGTTACGTCGTGAAGTTGAGCGCTTGCGTCGTGACGTCGATTCAGGACGGCTAAGCCCAGGTTCGCCTTCTATACCAAGTGAGGTCAATGCGGAGTTGGTTCGCCTTCGAGCGGAACTTAATGATGTTCGCGCTGGAGGTGATGCAGCAGTTGAAGGCACAAATAGCCGTTTTGAAGTGCCTTTATCTGCCATGGAATTGCCTAAAGACGAAAAGCCACTGCCGTCTAACCCAGACGACTATTTTGCCAATGCGCCGCTGCCAGATCCGCTCTATCAGCAGCCAGCCAGTGGCCAAGGTTCACGAGCACGGGATGTTCCATTGCCGCCAATCACGATTCGTATGATTGAGCCTGAAGTGGTTGCTGAACCAGAGGTTGCTGAACCAGAGGTTGTTGTGCAAGAAGCGTCGCCTTTGTATTTACCGGCAGGCAGCATCATCTCAGGTACTTTGATCACAGGTTTGGATGCACCTACTCACGAGTCCGCAAGACGCGAACCTTTTCCTGCATTGCTGAGGATTCAAAAGGAAGCCATCTTACCCAACCGATTTAGAGCGGATATCAAAGAGTGTTTCTTGATCGCCGCAGGTTACGGTGATTTGAGCTCTGAGCGTGCTTATTTGCGAGGCGAGACCATTTCATGTGTGAGAGAAGATGGTGGCATCATTGAAACGCGACTGGATTCTTATGCCGTGGGTGAAGACGGCAAAGCCGGTATTCGTGGCCGATTAGTGTCGAAACAAGGCCAGCTGGTGGCCAAATCGATGATGGCCGGATTCCTTCAGGGCTTGGCTGGCGCATTTGATGTGAATCCTGTACCAACGATTCAGACGGGTAATGCCGGTGATACTCAGCTGTACCAGCAAGTCATGAGCCAAGAAGCATTACAAGGCGCTGCGATTAAAGGCACAGGTAAAGCATTGGATCGCGTGGCCAAGTTCTATTTGGACATGGCTGAAAATATGTTCCCAGTCATAGGCGGTAGACGCTGCAAGGAAAATTGAAGTCATAGTCACTCTTGGGGCCTCGTTGTCATTGGCCACTTCACAAGGGGTAGGTGCAAGAAGATGAAAAAATCCTGCATGTTGCTAACCGATCGAAGTCCGTTTCAGACAATAAGATGTGTATCCAGAGGAGAGTTAACCATGACGACATCAATGCAGAACAACCCAAAGCACCAGTCAAAACAGTGGTCTAAAGCTGGATTACTTTTATTGGCAGTCGGCTCAACCTTATTGTCTGGCTGTAGTTCATTGGGTCTTGGGAGAAGTGAATATGGATGCCCAGGTATGCCTGACGGTGTGCGCTGTTTATCCGCTTGTGAAGTCTATGAGCTTACCAGTAATGGCGCTACACCCAAGACGATTGATGCTGTGGCGACTCGAATTGGTTCTCCCTCTGGGTATTCACAATCTGATTTAGAGACAGGACTGCTGAGCCATCCAGCCTTACCCGAGACGCAGCAATCTGCACCTATTCGCATTCCCTCAAGGGTGATGAGAATTTGGATTGCGCCTTGGGAGGATGACCGTGGGGATCTGAATTTATCCAGCTACGTGTTTACCGAAATTGAACCGCGCCGGTGGGATATAGGGGTGTCAGCACCTCGAATGGTTTCGCCAGTGCTACGTCCACTTCAGACTCAAAGCGATTCAACCTCAGCGGGAGCTGATGTTAAGCGCGATAACTTGAGTATCTACGGAGAAACTAACGAATGACAAATGCAGTTCGCAGCATTCAAACTCAGCGCCTAATGACCATTGGTGCGCTTGGTTTGATGGCGTTAATAATTTCGGAGCCCTCATTTGCGGGCACCGGTGGTGATGCTTTCACCGATGTGTGGGATACCCTAAAAGATTGGACCCAAGGTACTTTGGGACGGATCGTAGCGGGAGCCATGGTTCTGGTGGGTATTGTGGACGGTATCGCTCGCCAAAGCTTGATGGCTTTTGCCTTGGGCATTGGTGGCGGTATGGGTCTCTACAATACACCAACCGTCGTTGAAAGTGTTATGTCTGCAACCTTACCTGTTGTTGCTAGCACTCAAGAAGTCATTGGCACAACAGTTCCAGCAATCAGCGCCGTTTTACTGGGCACCTGAATGTGAGCCATAGTAGGCAGTTCACTTAGGGTAATCAAACTAGGTCTATACAGCATCGGGTTATTGGTGATGTTGTGTAGACCTTTTCATTTCAACAACGCCGCATTAGCGGGTTTGGTTTACAGTATTTGGTATATTAACACCTAAAGTGTTAAAATCACTGTCACAATAAACTATATGGTTTATACTGTTCGTGATATTCATACTTTGGATGTTAAAATGTCATCTAAGATAAACTGGCTTGTTGCTCATACCTCTCCTGGTGCGCTAGTACTTCAGCAATGGCTGACTGAAAACGGTGTGAGCTATTCCTTGGCTCAAAAGTACGCGCAGAACGGTTGGCTAAAGAAGCTATGTTCTGGCGTGTATTATCGTCCAGATGCGCAGGGCGATATAAAGCCAACTTGGGTTGATGCCATTCAAGCATTAGATGTGCAATTGGGCGTTTCAGTTCATTTGGCTGGATTGAGCAGCTTAACTCACCAGGGACTGAGTCACTATTTACAGCTGAACAAAGAGCAAGTTTGGATTTGCGTTAAAAACAAGTCGTCCTTACCAAAATGGTTTCGTGAATTCCCTTATCAGAATTGGTTTTACTGTGGAAACCATAAGCTTGAAGTGAATCCCGAGAAAGATTTGAAAAGGATCACGGTTAAAGAGAAAGAAATCACTGTCAGCTGTGCAGAACTTGCTGCCTATGAAGTGGTAGACGGGATTGGGAAGCTGATTTCATTTGAGCATGTCGCAGAATTATTTCAGGGTTTAGTCAATCTTAGCCCTAGAAAAGTACAAGATATTCTTGAACGAAGCAGCTCTGTTCAGGCAAACCGAATATTTCTATTTCTGGGTCGATACTACGATCACCAGTGGGTCAATCGCATAGATGAAACAAGAATTAAATTGGGTGCAGGAAAGCGGCAGGTTGTCGAAAAAGGACGTTTTGATGAGCGATATCAAATCACAGTGCCAGAGATATTAAGCGTCAAAAAAGGTGAACAACATAATGGATAAAGATAGCCCATATTACAAACAGGTTTCCTTGCTCATAAGAATGCTTCCTGTGGTAGCAACAGAGACGGTTTTTGCACTTAAAGGTGGCACCGCCATTAATTTATTTGTGAGAGATTTTCCTCGGTTATCTGTAGATATTGATCTTGCTTATCTTCCACTTGAACCAAGAGATGAGGCTTTGGTTAATGTCAGGGCTGCATTGCAGCGGATTACAGATAGAATAAATACTCAACCAGAAATCCGAGCGGCATTTCAGGATAATAAAGCTGATGAACTGAGAATCGTTGTATCAAGTCCGGTTGCGACAATCAAAATTGAAGTGTCGCCCGTCGCCAGAGGTACACTGCATAGTGCAGAGATAATGCCAGTTAAAGAGTCTGTTGAAGACGAGTTTGGTTATGCTGAGATTCAGGTAGTCAGTCTTCCCGATCTGTATGGTGGGAAATTGTGTGCTGCAATGGATCGCCAACATCCTCGCGACTTATTTGATGTGCGTATGTTACTTGGCAGTGAAGGGATTTCGAGAGAGATTTTAGTGGGCTTTTTAACCTATACACTAAGTCATCCTCGGCCTATTAATGAAGTCATGTCGCCAAACTGGCAGCCTCTGAATGAGAAATTTCAGGCAGAATTTGACGGAATGACTTTTGAAAAAGTTGAATGCAAAGACTTAGCCTCTGTTAGGCCTATCATGTTAATTGAACTGCAAAAACATTTCACAGAAAGGGATCATGCCTTCCTCATGTCATTCAAAAGAGGGCAGCCTGACTGGGCATTGTTTGATTATCCTAATGTAGCAGACTTGCCAGCGATTCGTTGGAAGTTGCAGAACATTAACAAATTGGCAAAGAATCAAGCAAAACATCAAGAGCAATTAGATAAATTGAAGCAAGTGCTTGATGATTGGCTTATTAACGCAAACGCCAAGTAATTCGTTTATAACAAACCTCACCTAGTTAGATTGCGATTTCTTCAATCTATCTAACCGAGTCCACATGGGACAACTGCATAGACTGGAGCCTCGATTTACATTAACGAGGACTCCTCATGCGAAAACTATCTCCAATTATTCTGGCGCTTGCGCTGTCTCCATTGGTTCAAGCTGAACCTGTGTCTGAAGTGTCGCCCGTTGGCAAAATTGACGGCATGGTTTCTTTACCTGTCACGGGTATGAAAGCGGTCGAAAGCAATGGCCGTATTGTTTTCATGTCAGACAGTGGCCGATTCGTCATTGATGGCACGCTCTATGATGCCTGGTCCAAAAAGCTGCTTACCAGCCTTGAAGAAACTCGTGAAGCGGGGAACACGCTGGACTTAAGTCGTCTTGGCTTAAAAATGGATGATTTGAATCCACTGACGCTGGGCGAAGGCAAAAAGAAAGTGGTGGTCTTTGCTGCCCCCCGGTGCCCGCATTGCCATGAGCTTTTGAAACAAGCCTTACCACTAACCAAAGAATGCACCTTCCAAATACTCCCTATACCAGTGCTTGGTCCTGATTCAGAGCGTCAGGTTCGCCAGCTTGGCTGTGCGCGTGACAAGAAAGCGGCCACCGATGCATTGCTCAATGGCCGGATTGGTAACCTAGAACAGGATGATGCCTGCAACTTAGAACCAATGCAGAGTACCTTGGTGACGGCTCAAATCCTGGGCATTCAAGGTGTGCCTTTCATTGTCGCCAATGATGGTCGCATCAGCCGAGGTCGTCCTTATGACCTTTCTGCTTGGTTGGAGGGGCGTTAATGAAAGCCTCTCTGTATTCAGGGCAACGCGCTTCTGATCTGTTGCCAGTATTGGCGTTGATGGCCAATTTCCCATGCTGAGACAACATGCTCCCACTCTAAGCGTTCACCTCGTTTCGGTTGCCTCCTTGGTTCATATCCGCAAGATGCAGCATCAATCGCACCATCATTGCTATAGCTACATCCACAGTAAAACGTACTTTGGTTGTCTTGGTAAATTTCTCGGGCAAATCGTTTTGCCTGACTGAACGATGTTGGGTGTTCTGCAAATGTAGGTAGCGCGAACAACGCTATCAAGAAAGTAACGAGAAAATTAGTTCTATTCATGTAAATTAGCCAAAAATGACAGTTAAATTCATTTTAATGATTTTGATAGAAAATACAGCAAGATGAAGAGCCCCTTCGAGAGGGGCTGGTTGATGGGAGCCCAGTTGGCTAGTTGGCGGGGGTATCTGTTTCCTCTTCAGTGATATCGTCATCGGTTGAAGGCACCGCTTGTTCAACTTCTGCTTCTTTACCCTTAGCTTGGGCTGATTTTCGTGCGCGAATTTCGATATCAATAATACGTCGAGCCAGTTTGATAATGCGCTGTTGCCATGCGTAGTTACCATCAGCACGTTGTTTGTTGCTAAGCACGCTAGATAACCAAAGTGTGTCCATTGAGATCATCAATGCATCGAGTTTGCGAACTAAGCCGACAAACTAGCCAACCTGGGGCGAGCTTATTTTGGCGTTGAAGGTAATCGGGTCGGTGTAGTCAGGTACTTCATCGATGCCGTTGGACTCCATCAGTTTGTCTAAACGAGCTTGTTCGTTGTCTACCGCTTTAGCGCAATCCTCGATCAACTGGCTAATGATCTGTTCCACTTCATCAATTTCGTTCTCATCGCCAATGATGCGCAGGATGACATCGATTCCGTAAAGCGCACTGACCATCCGTCTAAAAACACGGTCAACGACACGTTGTGCCTGTAAGCTGTTAATTGTGAATGATTGTTCAAAGATGGGTTTTGAGTAATTGGGTTTTGCTTGGGCCATAAGTTTGCTCCTGATATGACAATAATCAGTCCCTAGCCTAATCCTCTGTGAGGTAATGGCCTTTCAGCTAGGTGGAAGAATTGAGCATCTTTCTAACTATCCTGTCTGGATAAGACGGTTACACTGACTATCAAATATTGCTGATCTGTTTCAGTGATATCTGCGCCTGAGAGCATGAGCTCAAAGGAAGCCCTCCGCTGAGTTTTCTCAGTGATACTAAGAGGTAGCTAGCCTCCTTAAACAAATAGCCTGCATGTTTTTACATGCTCAACCATACGTTCCTTGCGGTTCGCCTTTTCACCACCCAATTAGGGGAGTTCTCCCCAGTTGGGGGGACTCCTTCACAACCAAATTAAGGAGTCACCAATGGAATATATCTATTGATTGTTTATAAAGTCAAGATCAGCGAAAATATAGGCCAATTACGATTAACACTACGGACTTAACGGTTGACGAACTGAAAAGTGTATTTGTGAAACCCTCTGCTAATCCGTGTACCAACTAAAAGAATTTACTCATGGCAAACCAAGATTTTCTTAATGAAGTCGCGAAACGCCGCACCTTCGCTATTATTTCTCACCCTGACGCTGGTAAAACAACCATTACTGAGCGTTTACTGTTAATGGGACAAGCTATTTCGGTGGCGGGTACTGTTAAGTCGCGTAAGTCTGATCGCCATGCTACGTCTGACTGGATGGAGATGGAGAAGCAACGGGGTATTTCTATTACCACCTCGGTTATGCAGTTTCCTTATCGTGAGCATATGATCAACCTGCTGGATACCCCAGGCCACGAAGACTTCTCAGAAGATACCTATCGCACACTGACGGCGGTAGACAGTGCCTTGATGATGCTCGATGGCGGTAAAGGGGTTGAGCCACGTACTATTGCTTTAATGGATGTTTGTCGTTTACGCGATACGCCAATTATCAGTTTTATCAATAAACTCGACCGTGATATTCGTGATCCTATTGAGCTGCTGGATGAAATTGAAGACGTACTCAAAATTAAAGCAGCGCCTATCACTTGGCCAATAGGCTCTTACCGTGAGTTCAAAGGTGTTTATCACCTTTCTGATGACTGCATTTTTGTTTACACCGCCGGTCATGGTCATGAGCGCACTGAAGTGAAAAAAATTCAAGGCTTAGACAGTGATGAGGCTCGTGCACTGATTGGTGATAATTACGATAACTTCATTGAAGAACTGGAGTTAGTGCAAGGTGCTTGCCATGAGTTTAACCATGACGAATTTTTAAAAGGGCAAATGACGCCTGTGTTCTTTGGTACGGCTCTAGGTAACTTTGGTGTTGATCATGTGCTAAATGCCTTTGTAGACTGGTCGCCAGCACCGCAGCCACGTATGACACAAGAGCGCGAAGTGCTGCCAACAGAAGAAGCTTTCACAGGTTTTGTGTTTAAAATTCAAGCCAATATGGATCCGCGCCATCGCGACCGTATTGCGTTTATGCGTGTTTGTTCAGGTAAGTATGAGCAAGGCATGAAAATGCAGCATGCACGCATTAATAAAGACATTAAAATTGCCGATGCGCTAACCTTTTTCTCCAGTGACCGTGAGCGTTTAGAAGAAGCCTATGCGGGCGATATTATTGGTTTGCATAATCATGGCACCATTCAAATTGGTGATACCTTTACTTCGGGCGAGAAGCTGTCATTTACAGGTATTCCACACTTTGCGCCAGAATTATTCCGCCGTGTGCGCCTGAAAGATCCGCTAAAATCTAAGCAACTGCGTCAAGGTTTGCAGGAATTAGCCGAAGAAGGCGCTACTCAAGTATTCTTCCCAGAACGCAATAACGACATTATTTTGGGCGCAGTTGGTGTGTTGCAGTTTGATGTGGTGGCAAGCCGCTTAAAAGAAGAATACAAGGTAGAATGTATCTATGAATCGGTCAACGTGTGGTCTGCGCGTTGGATTGAATGCAGCGATAAGAAAAAGCTTGAAGAATTCAGCAATAAAGCCTTAGAAAACCTTGCGATTGATGGCGGTGGTCATTTAACTTATTTGGCACCAACGCGAGTCAACCTAAGCTTAATGGAAGAACGTTGGCCAGATATTAAATTCCGTGCCACGCGCGAGCATCATTAATCACTACGCAGGCTTTATGCCTGCGTTTTTATATCTGCGCCGCTGGAGCTTTAGCTAAAGTATGCAGCTGATTGATAGCCACACACATTTAGATTTTGCCGTGTTTGAGCATGACCGCTTGCAAGTGCTGGCAGGCTGCCAAGCGCTTGGCGTAAAGCGTGCTTTAGTAATGGGAATTAGCTTAGCAAACTGGGACAAACTATGGCAGCTCTGCCAACAGCACTCAATGCTTTATGCTGCTTTTGGCTTGCATCCTATGTTTTTAGCACAGCATACACAGCAGGATTTAATACAACTGGAAACCTATCTACAACGCTTCTCTCAGCACAATAAGTGTGTGGCTGTAGGTGAAATTGGTTTGGATTACTACCTTGCAGAATTAGATAAAACCAAGCAGCAAAAGCTATTTCAAGCACAACTTGAAATAGCTAAACAATTTTATTTACCCGTTTGCTTGCATGTGCGCCGTGCCCATGCTGACACGGTGAAATACTTAAAACAGGTAAAACTAGAACGTGGCGGTATTGTGCATGCCTTTTCAGGCAGTCTTGAAGAAGCTAAAGAATATCTTAAATTAGGTTTTTACTTAGGTATTGGCGGGGCGGCTACGTGGGAGCAAGCCAAACGCTTGCACCTTGTCTTTAGAAAAATACCTACACAGCACTGGGTATTAGAAACAGATGCACCCGATATGCCACCTAGTTTCCATGCCAAGCAGCGCAACAGCCCTGAATTTTTGCCGCAAATTTGCCAACAACTGGCGCAGCTTAAACAGATCAGCCCTGAGCAGTTGGCTCAAATCACCACAAATAATGTGCAACAGTTATTCCATTGGTCGACTATCGAATAAAGCATAAATACTAGCTAGCCGCTATAGTTAGCCAAGCCCTATATCAATAATCAAAGGACTGCTATGAAGCGCTTATTTTATGTATTCACTGCATTAGTGCTAATTATTGCTGCCGCGGTTACCTTTCATCTGCGCAGTAAATTTCCCCAGCGTGAAGGCAGTCTCGTATTAGCTGGGCTATCTGCTCTCGTTACAGTCAACTACGATCAGCGAGGTATTCCACATATTCAGGCACAGAATGAGCTGGATATGTACCGCGCTTTAGGCTATGTACAAGCACAAGATCGTTTATTTCAAATGGAAATGTTGCGCCGTTTATCGCGTGGACAATTAGCGGAAATTTTAGGGCCTGATCTAGTGCCCATTGACCGCGTGTTTCGCACATTACGGGTTAACCAATTTGCTCAGCAATACAGTAGAAAACTAGACCTTAACAGCCCCGAAGTAAAAGCGTTACAAGCTTATCTAGACGGCATTAATAGTTTCCAAGATAACAATAGCCGCCCACTCGAATTTGAAATTTTAGGCATTGAGCCACGTCCTTTCACCATTGAAGATACTATTGCGGCGGCTGGCTATTTAGCCTTTAGCTTTGCCAATGCATTTAAGACAGAGCCTAGTCTTACTTATATTCGTGATGAGCTAGGCCCTGAGTATTTAGCTATTTTTGACTTTAACTTTGAACAAGCCGATGTTGACTTACAGGCGACAAATCGCATTGATTGGGCCGCGTTTAACCAACTCGCCTACTTAACCAATCAACGCATTATGGAGTTAGGCTTACCTCAATTTGAAGGCAGTAATGCATGGGTAATTGCAGGCAATAAAACAGCAAGCGGCAAACCTTTATTAGCTGGTGATCCTCATATTTCTTTTTCGACTCCAGCTGTTTGGTACGAAGCCAGTTTGAAAACACCTGATTTTGAGCTTTATGGTTTTCATGCGGCACTTATTCCTTTCGCTTTGTTAGGCCATAACCAAGAATTTGGTTGGAGCTTAACCATGTTCCAAAATGACGATATTGATTTTATTGCCCAAACTCGCAATCCCGATAACCCTGATCAAGTACGTGTTAATCAGCAATGGGTTAACATTGAGCATGCGCGTGATGAAATCAACGTTAAAGGCCAAGCCCCGGTTATTCTAGACTTAGCTAGCACGCCTTATGGCCCTATCATCAACCCTGCAATCAAAGGCTGGGAAGATAAAACGCCTATCAGCATGTGGTGGGCGCTAACTGAAACAGACAATCCATTGTTAAGCGCCATTTATCAATTAAACCGAGCCAATACTGTCGACAAAGCTGAACAAGCAGTACAACAGATTCACTCACCAGGGTTGAATGTTGTTTGGGCTAATGCACAAGGTGATATTGCTTGGTGGGCAGCTGGTGCTTTGCCAATTCGTCCAGAAGGAGTAAATTCGTTATTTATTTTAAATGCAGATAAGGGCGAGGCAGAGAAATTTGGTATTTATGATTTTTCTTATAACCCTAAAGCTATCAATCCTGCACAGGGCTATATTGTTTCAGCAAACTACCAGACGGCATCACCTAAAGGCATTGAGATTCCTGGCTATTACAATGTTAAAGAGCGCGGACTAGCTTTAGACAAAGCCCTACGCCAACCTAATAAACAGTGGACAAACGAAGATTCTAAAGCGTTGCAGTTAATGGTTAAGACTGACCATGCAGCTCGCACATTACAGCCACTATTACAAGAGCTTGCCGATGCAGCCCAGTCTACACAGGAGCAACAACTCATTGCTTCACTCAGCCAATGGCAAGGTGAGTTTCAATTGGACTCAGTAAATGCAACGCTCTACTACAGCTTTTTACACCAACTATTAGAAAACACATTAAAGCCAGCTTTAGGTGCTGAGGTTTTTAACAGCCTAATGCACTCGCACAACATAGATAATGCTATTCCTAACTTAACCGCCAATAAAGATTCTATTTGGTGGCAAAGCCAAGGTTCGCGCGCTAACGCTGTAAAACTGGCATGGCAACAAAGCATAGTCCATCTCACGCAGCTATATGGTTCAGACCCACAACAGTGGGCATGGTCTAAGGTCAATAGCGTTAGTCACAAACACCCTTTAGGGCATAAAGCGCCTTTAGATAAAATATTTGATGTCGGTCCATTTCCAACCGCAGGCTCTCGTGAACTGCCAAATAATCAAGCACAAACGCCAAGCTTAGCGCCTTGGAAAGTAGTGTATGGACCTTCTACTCGACGTGTGATCGACTTTGCTCAAGCAGATCAGGCTCAGGCCGTTATTCCTGTTGGTCAAAGCGGTGTGCTGTTTGATAAACATTACAACGACCAAGCACAAGACTACTTACAAGGCAAGTACCGTGCTATGTGGCTTAAAGACAGTGATATTGCCAGTAATACACAATCAACCTTAACGCTCATACCTTAAACAGTTAACCGCCATGAAGTATTTCTGGCGGTTAATTTATCCTTAATAATGTAAAAACAGGATGTGTTCAGTAGAAATATCTGAACAAATGCTTAACATGGAACAAATTAAGCTGGACAAATGTCATATCGGCCTAAATCCAGTGAAAAAAACCATCACTACCTTGCTGATATGCATCTACAACTGAATATAACTCTCTATTTTAACCTGCACGCTCAACCACTAGCGTTTTAACTGGCTATTCTAATCATGGCAAAAAGCAAACCACCTATTGTTTACTCTCTCCCCTCTCATCTAAGTTTTGTTAGCCTAAGTATTATTATTTGGCTATTACTCTTTGCCGGATTGCGTGCATTGTTATTGGTCTACAATAGCGACTTATTAAATCAAACCAGCAGCAGTGATATTGTAGAAGCCTTTGCCAATGGCCTACGCTTTGACTTACGCATTGCCATTTATTTTAGTATTCCCTTATTACTTATTTTATTGGCGCCAAAGCTTATGCAATGCCGCCGCGCTATGGTGATCTGGCTAACCATTATGGCAAGCTTTTCTAGTTTACTTGGCATTGTGGAGCTTGATTTTTACCGTGAATACCATCAGCGCTTAAACAATCTCCTATTTCAATATTTGCAAGAAGATCCTGCCACTGTTTTAAGCATGCTTTGGTATGGCTTTCCAGTCGTCAAGCTATTGCTAGCTTGGCTGGCGTTAAGCTTATTAAGCTATTTTATATTTAGCCGTCTTGAACGCTTTACCCGTAGCCGACGCACAGCCAGTAAAACCACCTACCCTATTCAGCTAGCTACCTTTGTTGTATGCCTATTAGTTGCCGTTGTAGCCGCACGCGGCACTTTACGCCAAGGCCCGCCTTTGCGTTGGGGGGATGTATTTACTACAGAATCCTTATTTGCTAACCATTTGGGCTTAAACCCTGTGATGCAATTTTATGATGCGGCTTCAACGGTATTTTCGCCACGCCGTGATTATATTTGGAAATCACCCTTAGCCTTATCACATGCCATTGATGTAACACGCAAAATGATCACTACAGAGTATGATCAGCTGATTGATACCAACACTGCTGCTATTCGCCGCATTAGTACGGCGCCAGCCAATACCGATCTACCTGAAGTTAAACATGTTGTGGTTATTCTCATGGAAAGCTTTGCTGGCCGTTATGTTGGTGCTTTAGGCTCGCAAGACAATATCACGCCAAACTTCGACCGCCTAAGCAAAGAAGGCTTATTGTTTACGCGCTTCTTCTCTAATGGCACTCGTACGCACCAAGGTATGTTTGCCACCATGGCCTGCTTTCCTAACCTGCCATCCTTCGAATATTTAATGCAAAGCCCTGAAGGTTCTAATAAGTTCTCTGGTTTACCGCAGCAACTTAGTTCACGTGGTTTTGACGATATCTATGTCTACAATGGCGACTTTGCTTGGGACAACCAGTTAGGTTTCTTTGGCAACCAAGGTATGCGCAACTTTATTGGCCGTAAAGACTATGTAAATCCTGTGTATTCTGACCCGACTTGGGGTGTTTCAGACCAAGATATGTTTGATAAAGCCATTGTTGAGCTAGGCAAAAAAGATCCTCACAAACCTTTTTATGCTTTATTGCAAACACTATCTAACCACACGCCTTATGCTATACCGCCTAAATTAGAAATTGAGCCGGTAACAGATCAAGGCCGTTTAAATGAGCAGCTCACTGCCATGCGTTATGCCGACTGGGCATTAGGCCGCTTTATGGAAGAAGCCAAACAACAGCCTTGGTACAAAGATAGCTTGATTGTTATTGTGGGCGACCACGGCTTTGGTGCTCCAGTTCAGTTAACCGAAATGGATTTATTCCGCCATTATGTACCTATGTTAATGATTGCACCTGGCATACAAGAAAAATTTGGCACTACTAATGATGTAGTCGCCTCTCAAGTTGACCTTGTTCCTACGATTATGGGACGCCTTGATAGCAAAATTCAGAACCAATGCTGGGGGCGTGACCTATTAAGTCTAAAGGCATCTGATCGTGGTTTTGCCTTAATCAAACCCTCTGGGAATGACCAAACTGTTGGTTATATCAAAGATAATCAAATTATGATCAAGCCTAAGGATCAAGAAGCACGGATCTGGCAATTTGAACTAGGCAGCCAACCTAATGCACGCAAAATCACCGATATTGCTGCAGAAAAAGTGTTTTTAGAGCAACTCAATGCCTATATTCAAACCGCAACAGATAGCTTGTTAAATAACACTACAGGTATGACGCCAAGCGTCAACGAAGCACAATAAGAAACAAAGCCGCCAGTTTTTACTGGCGGCTTAATAGACAAGCTAATTAGCAGTTACTGTCATATTAGGCGAAATATTAATATTCACCTTATTAATCTTACAGCCGCCAGTAAATTCTGCATTTTCAGCACTCATTTTACTGTTGTTATTATCCCAACGGCCGACTATTTCGTTAGGGCCGCAGTCTCCCCCAAACATAGGGGCACTAACTGTCACTTCTACGCCAGTCATTTTGCCACTGGTTTCAGAATCAGCTAATAACGTCCAAGGTAACTTTTTAGCTTCAACGCGACGGCATTTAAACCCGCCATCAAACTTCACTTTATCAATATAAGAAACTTTGCCATCTGCTGAAACGCGCCCTTCCATACTGATAACACAGTTGGCGCTAATCATGCCCTTTTCAAAGGCAATATCGCCTTTAGCTGTAAAAGGCGCTCCAGCAGGCGAAATAGTGGTCTGTGCCAGCGCATTTAAAGTAACCGCTAAGCTAGCGAATATCCAAAGTCCTAACTTCAATAATGAATTCATTATGTCGTTCCTTTAATAGTTAATTGTTGTTATTCCTATCAATATGCTTTGATCACTATCTAGCTCAAGCATGGTGCAATCTAAGCAATAGTATTTAGTAAAAATGGCTTTCGCTTTTTGTAAAATAAAAAAACAAAAATAATCTCGCTCAATAGTCGCATCCCTAGCATTGAGCCACCCTATTCTCATTTTGAACATCTCATACGCTTATATCAGCACGCATAAAATCAAAGCGGCTTCGTGCGTGATACACTAGCCCTGCTGTTTTCTATGGAGCCTCTGTATGAGCACTCGCTGGCTAGATAGCTATGCTCGACAGCATGACTATTTACGAATATCTATTACTGACCGCTGTGACCTGCGCTGCGTTTATTGCATGGCAGAAGACATGACCTTTGTCCCGCGGGCACAGATTTTAAGTTTTGAGGAAATTGAACGTATTGCGCGTATTTTTGTTAGTAATGGCGTGCGAAAAATACGTTTAACAGGAGGCGAGCCACTCATTCGTCCTGACATTATTAGTTTATGTAAAAAACTCAAGGCTATTGCTGGTTTAGAAGAGCTGGTGATTACGACCAATGGTACACATTTAGCTAAACTGGCAGCGCCTTTATACGCTGCTGGTGTTCAACGCATTAATATCAGCCTTGATACATTAAAACCTGAGCGTTTTGCGCAAATCACCCGCGTCGGCAAGCTAGAGAAAACCTTAGAAGGCATTGAGGCAGCACGTCACGTAGGCTTTTCCAGATTAAAACTGAATACCGTTGTTATGCGTGGTTATAACCACGATGAAGTGCTAGAAATTACCCAATTTGCCTTAGCGCGTGGTTTAGATATTAGCTTTATTGAGGAAATGCCATTAGGTGATGTTGGTAGAGATCGTGGCCTTGGTTTTTTTAGCAGTGATGAAATACAAGCCTTATTAGCCAATAACTATACGCTTATCCAAAGTACCGCCTCTACTGGCGGCCCTTCACGCTATTTACAAACTGCTGAGTTTCCCAATAGTCGTATTGGTTTTATTTCGCCACATAGCCACAATTTTTGCAGCACCTGTAATCGCCTGCGTTTAACTGCAGAAGGCCGTTTATTATTGTGTCTTGGCAATGAGCACTCGTTAGATTTACGCGCACTAGTACGCAGCACCCTTGATGATCAAGCTATTAGCCAACATATTGCTCGGGCTTTAATCAATAAACCGCAGCAACATCAATTTACTACAGACGGCGAGGTGCAAGTAGTACGTTTTATGAATGCCACAGGGGGTTGATCTAAGTTTATTTATCTTTTCTTTTAGTATCGCTATAGTTGTCTGTATATAACGACTTGGAGAATTTTCATGGCCTCTGTTTTCAATACATTAGCATCTGCTGTAATACTGATTATTAGCACACAAGCTATGGCTGAAGAAATTACAGTTTCTGCCGCTGCCAGTTTAACTAATGCCTTTACAGATATTGCCAGTAAATTTGAACAAGCCTACCCCGAACATAAGGTACAGCTTAACTTCGCGGCTTCTGGCGCACTGCTGCAGCAAATGGCACAAGGCGCTCCGGTAGATATTTTTGCCTCAGCCGATCAAAAAACCATGGATGATGCCCAGCAAAAACAGCTGATCGCAAACCATACCCGTCAAGACTTTGTACGCAACAGCCTAGTGGTTATTACGCCTACTGATAGCCAGCTAAACTTAAAATCATTACAAGAACTTAACCAGCCGGCTATCAAGCATCTTGCTATTAGTAATCCTGAAAGTGTGCCTGTAGGTCGTTACAGTCAACAAGCACTTGAAAAAGCCCAGCTTTGGACACTGCTTAATGATAAAAAAATCAATACAGAAAGCGTGCGCCAATCATTAGACTATGTTGCTCGTGGTGAGGTAGATGCTGGCTTTGTTTACTCCACAGACGCGGCCATTATGCCTGATAAAGTTAAAGTGCAATTTACTGTGCCTTTAGATGTTGTTATCAGTTATCCCATTGCCATTACCCAAGATGGCACGAAAAAAGCTGCCAGTAGCGCTTTCGTTGAGTTTTTATTCAAAGAAGAAAACCAAGCACTGCTCAGCCAATACGGCTTTAGCAAACCTTAATGGATGCCGCTGTTTGGCAAGCACTGGGCCTGTCCTTAAAAGTGGCAGGCTGGGCAACAGCCATTAATTTAGTACTTGGTATTGCTGTTGGTTATTTACTTGCACGTAAAAAGTTTTGGGGCAGAAACCTTCTAGATACCCTATTGACCTTGCCTATGGTGATGCCGCCTACAGTATTGGGTTATTACTTATTGGTTTTAGTCGGCCGCAAAAGTACGTTGGGCGCTTGGCTGCATGATTACTTGGGTATTAATCTTATTTTTACTTGGCAAGGAGCTGTTATTGCCGCTAGCGTTGTGGCGTTTCCCTTAGTTTTTAAACCTGCACGAGCCGCCTTTGAAGCCGTTGATACACAATTAGAGCAAGCCGCTAGGGTGCTAGGGGTTGCTGAATGGGCTATTTTCTTTCGTGTGACTTTACCCTTAGCTTGGCGTGGCATTTTAGCTGGGCTGCTACTGGCTTTCGCTCGGGCTTTAGGTGAGTTTGGTGCAACCATGATGATTGCAGGTAGCATTCCAGGCAAAACACAAACCTTATCTACTGCGGTCTATGCTGCGGTACAAGCAGGTAATGACCATACAGCTAATTTATTAGTAGCCATTACCTCTATTGTTTGTGTTTGTATTTTACTGAGCGCTAACTATATGTCGTCCACTAAGCTCAAAGGTTATTAGTCACATGCTGCTTGATCTCGCCATCACTAAAACCATGCGCTCAGCACAGCGCAACTTTGAGCTGTCCTTATCTTTTACTTCCAATAGCCAACGCTTGGTAATTTTTGGCAGCTCAGGGTCGGGCAAGAGTTTAACCTTATCCATGATTGCAGGACTTATAAAGCCTGATCAGGGGCGTATAAAACTGGCAGGACGCACCTTATTTGATAGCACACAGAATATTAACCTTTCAGCACAACAACGTAATGTTGCTTATCTATTTCAAGATTACGCTTTATTTCCGCATCTCACTGTTCGCCAAAATATTGCCTTTGCTGCGTGCAAAGGATTACTCAACCCGCGCCAACAGCTACAAAATGCTGCCGTTGATGAATGGATAACAACCTTTGCTTTAAATGGCTTAGAACATCAATATCCGAGGGAAATTTCTGGCGGGCAGCGCCAGCGCACAGCCTTGGCAAGAGCCTTAGTCAGTAACCCTACAGCGCTATTATTAGATGAACCTTTTTCAGCCTTGGATCCTAGTTTGCGCCAGCACATGCGCCAAGAACTGGATGAGCTACAGCAGCGCCTGCAAGTACCTATGATTCTCATTACCCACGACCAGCAAGATGTTGATTGCTTTGGTGAACAAGTACTACAAATTGAACAGGGCCGCCAAGTTAGTTAAACAGCTCGCTAAACGGGATAAAAGCTAACTGGTCTCCTTGTTTAAAGCATTGATTTTCCCGCACTACTAATAGCCCGTCGGCCCAAGCTGCACTGCGTAAAACACCAGAGCACTGGTTATCATATTGCTGTGCAACACCCTGAATAACACGCACACGCAAATATTCACGGCGAACGCTCGCTTGTGAAATATCAAAACCTATTGTCACTGAAAAGCTTAAAGGCGCTATGTTCTTAGCCTGCAAGCACGCCAAAATATAAGGTCTGGCCAATATCGCAAAGGTGACTAAGCTAGAAGCAGGGTTACCCGGCAAACCTAAAAAAGCCGTATTTTTATAATAACCAAAGGTTAAGGGTTTGCCTGGCTTTAAAGCCAACTTCCAGAAACTTAGCTGCCCTTCTTCACGCAAAATTTGCCCTAAATAGTCCGCCTCACCAACAGATACACCGCCGGTGCTTAATATTAAGTCGACATTATTAATTTCGCGAAGAACATGCCGAATTTTATCAGGATCATCTGGCAAAATCCCAATATCTTGCACCTCACAACCCAGTTGAGTTAAAGCCGTTAAGAGTAAGGTACGATTACTGTTATAAATCTGCCCTGCTTGCAGCGCCTGCCCGGCTTCTACTAATTCATCACCTGTTGATAACAAGGCAACACGGTACTTTCGATAAACACCAACCTTAGTCACGCCTACCGATGTTGCTAAAGCTAAATCAATAGCCGAAAGCCTTGTACCTTGGCTTAATAACGGCTGTCCTTGCTGGCATTCTTGGCCTTGAGGCCGAACATATTGTCCTAGCGTTACAGGCTGTAAAAAACGCACCCCTTGCTGGGTAACCTCAGTATGCTCCTGCATTTCAACGCTATCTGCTCCAGCTGGCAAGGGCGCACCCGTAAAAATACGCGCACAAGTACCTGCCTGCAAAGGCTGTGGCGCATGCCCCGCAAAGATTTTTTGACTTACGACTAATGTTTGCGTGGTATGCAGATCAGACTGACGCAAGGCATAACCATCCATGGCGCTATTTGCCCATGGTGGTAAATCGGTAGTGGCAATCAGTGGCTCAGCAAGCACACGACCTAACGCAGCACATACAGGCACCTGCTCTACTTCTTTGATGGGCTGCAACCTTGCCTTTTCTTGCAGCGCAATGAGTGCTTGGTCAAGGCTTAACAAACTCATATTAACGTCCTGAGCACACAGGTTTTAAACCTAAATGAGGAACAAAATTACAAGGTTTATGGCGTGAATCGAGCTGTTCTTGCAAAATACCTTCCCAAGCTGTGCGGCAAGCCCCAGTAGAACCTGGCAAGCAGCACACCAAGGTATTGTTGGACAAGCCAGCTAAAGCGCGTGACTGCACAGTAGAGGTGCCAATTTCTTGATATGACAATTGGCGAAATAACTCACCAAAACCATCTACCTGTTTGTCTAACAAACAAGCCACAGCTTCAGGCGTGCTATCGCGCCCAGTAAACCCTGTGCCACCTGTAATAAGTACTACCTGCACGCTGCCTTGTGCGATCCAATTCGCCACCTTGGCACGAATTTGATATAAGTTATCTTGCAGTAGCGCACGCTCAACCAGCTGATGCCCAGCCTCGGTCAAACGATCAACTAAAAGCTGCCCTGAAGTGTCTGTTTCTACAGTGCGTGTATCACTTACTGTTAAAACAGCAATATTTAAAGGAATAAAGCTTGTACTAGCGTGGCTCATAACAATACCCTGCGACTTTGTGCTGATAACACATCATATACTATAGATATCAAAGCCTATGCCTAATGCTCCTATTTTTACAAATTGTTCTATTGTTGTTTTGGCTGGTGGCCAAGGCCAGCGCATGGGCGGCCAGGATAAAGGCTGGATGCTTTGGAAAAATCGCGCCTTAATTGAGCATATTTATGCTGTAGTACGACCTTTAACTGATGATTTAATTATTTCTTGTAATAGAAATTTTGAGCGTTACGCGCAACTTGCTGATCGTATTGTGACAGACCCTGATAACAGCTTCTCTGGCCCTCTTACTGGTATCATTAGTGGGCTATCCGCCGCCCGCCATGACTATGTTATTTTCTTACCCTGTGATGCACCTTGTATTGACTCTGCTTTACTTGAGCAGTTGTATCAGCAAGTACAATCTTCAGCCGTTATGCTGCGCCAACAGGGTTTCTACCAACCGCTATTTAGTGCAGTGCAACGCAGCTCATTAGCCGACTTACAGGCACAATGGGTAGCGGGAGAACGTCGCCCACGTATTGCACTGCAACAGATTGGTGCTAATGCCTTAGAATGTGCTGACGACGATCCTCGTTTAGCCAACTTTAATGAACCTGCTGTACTAGAACAGTTTTCTTGAGGACGATGCATGCTTACTCACCTTGATGCCCAAGGCAACGCCAACATGGTAGATGTTAGTGATAAAGCTAACACCGCACGTGAAGCCACAGCCCAGGCATGGATTCGTATGCAACCAGCAACACTTACCCTGATTGAACAAGGTGGACATCCCAAAGGTGATGTTTTTGCGGTTGCACGTATTGCTGGCATTCAAGCGGCAAAACGCACCCATGAGCTAATCCCACTCTGCCACCCTTTACTCTTAACCAGCATAAAAGTGCATTTAACCGTTCAGGCTCCAGACCGCGTACATATTCAGGCAACCTGCAAACTCTGTGGGCAAACGGGTGTTGAGATGGAAGCACTAACCGCTGCCAGTGTTGCAGCACTGACCCTGTATGATATGTGTAAGGCTGTCGATCGCAGCATGACCATTGAGAATTTACAGCTTGTAGAAAAACGCGGTGGTAAGTCAGGTCATTATCAACTCAACCCAAATGAGGCGAACTAATGCTCAATCTTCTACTTTTTGCACGCTATCGTGAAGAAATAGGTACAGAGCAACTTAGTCTGCAATGGCAGCCTCATTGGCAAACGGTAGCTGATGTCATAGCTAGCCTAGTTGAACGTGGTGAGGCTTGGACTGTACTCAATGATGCTGGTTTGATGTGCGCCATTAACCAACAACTATGTAAAGTGCATACCACCATTAAAGCAGGTGATGAGCTTGCTTTGTTTCCCACTGTTACAGGTGGCTAGATGATAATTCAAGTACAAACTACAGCCTTTGATCCTGGCGCACAGCTTAACGCCTTACACGCGGGCGAACTAGGCGTTGGCGCTATTGCGAGTTTTACTGGCTTTGTGCGCGATTTTAACCAAGGTGATACGGTTAGCACTTTGTTTCTTGAGCACTATCCTGGCATGACCGAAAAAGCACTCTCTGATATTGCCAAGCAAGCTATGCAGCGCTGGAAACTAAATAATGTGCAAATTCTACACCGAGTAGGCCTGCTACAAGCAGGAGAAGCTATTGTCTTTGTTGCCGCTTGTAGTGCCCACAGAAGCGATGCTTTTGCGGCGTGTGAGTTTATGATGGATTACTTAAAAACTCGTGCCCCGTTTTGGAAAAAAGAAACTACATTAGAGAATGAGCGTTGGGTTGATGCACGTGAAACAGACCAGTTAGCCGCAGCACGCTGGCAAACCACCGAGGACTGAACCATGTTAGATGTATGTGATAGAGATAGCCTTCACCCTGTTGATGACGTTATTGAAACGCTACTAAGTCTGATCAAAATTGCGCCTCGCAGCGAAATCCTTCCCCTTCCTCAAGCTCTTGCGCATATTTTACGTGAACCTGTAAATGCCGCCTTTGATGTTCCACCATGGGACAATAGCGCCATGGATGGTTACGCACTGAATAGCCAAGACCTAGTTAATAATAGCGCGAGCTTACCTATAGCCGGCCGCATTGCCGCAGGCGACAGCCCTGATCAAACTTTGCCCAGCGGCTGCTGCATGCGTATTTTTACTGGTGCGCCTTTACCTCAAGGGGCAGATACCGTTGTAGCTCAAGAAGAGGTGCAACTGGAAGATGATCTAGCCATTTTTTCACAGGTTAAAGTAGGGCAACATGTACGCAAAAAAGCCGAGTCCACTGTAGCAGGAGCCCCATTACTTGACACAGGCACACGTTTAAGACCTCAAGAACTAGGCATGCTGGCCAGCCAAGGCTATGACGAAGTACAGGTTTACCGTCCCTTGCGGATTGGTTTGCTTAGTAGCGGTGATGAGTTGACCAGTCCAGGCGAAACCCTAAATGCTGGGCAGATTTATGATGTTAATCGTTATAGCCTTGGTGCACTCTTTCGTAACTGGGGTTTTGAAGTTACGGACTACGGCATTATGCCTGACAACCTACTCGCCACGCGCGATATTTTAGCCAAAGCCAGTCAAGTACAAGATATCTTAATCAGCAGTGGTGGCGTTTCCGTTGGCGAAGAAGATCACCTCAAACAAGCGGTTGAAGATCTTGGTGAGTTGAATTTATGGCGTGTTGCTATGCAACCTGGTAAGCCAATCGCTTTTGGCACCATCCAGCAAACACCTTGGTTTGGTTTGCCGGGCAATCCTGCCGCAGCGTTGATCACTGCATTAATTATTGCACGCCCTGTTTTGCTACGCGCCCAAGGTATGTTAGATGTACTGCCTCAGTCAGTCACCTTACCTGCTGACTTTAATTGGCATAAAGCCAAACCACGCCAGCAATATCTAAGAGCACGCGTTAAAACCTTAGACAACGGCACTACAGCGGTAGAGGTTAACGCTCAACAAGGCTCAGCTATTTTACAGGCTAGCTGTTGGGCTGATGGCTTAGCTGTGATCAAACCCAATACCACTTTAAATAAAGGCGACTTAGTAACCTTTATTCCGATGTCCATCTTAACCAGTTAAAGTGGTGTTGCTAAAATAACGCTGGAGGCTTTAAATACGGCTGTTGCCTGTTTGCCTTCAGCTAAACCTAGGGCAGTAACACTGTCATTAGTAACAATAGCCGCCACTGTCTGCTCACCTGCTAGAGTTATAACCACTTCACTATTCACAGCACCTTTTTGTAAGCGACTAATAGTACCTGTTAGTTGATTACGTGCTGACAAACGTAAGTTATCGCCATCAGCCGCCAAAATAATGGAAGATGCTTTAATCAGTGCAAATGTTTCAACACCACTAGCCAAGCCTAATGCTTGTGTACTTTCACAAGTCACAGTGGCCCAAATACGATAGCCGCCTGTAACTTCAAGCTCCACAGCATCATTAACAGCACCCTTTTCAACCTGCAGCACTTTGCCATAAAACTGATTACGTGCACTTGTTTTCATCGAAAGCCTCCTTAGCATAAGTAAATCATCTGCCATACCTCCTGCTTGCTCGCTGAGCTGGGCAAGAAAGGCTTGATGTGCTTGTTCAATACGCATGAAGTTATCAATGAGTTGGCGACCACGTGCGGTTAGCTTGGTAGAACCACCGCCCTTGCCTCCCGTAGTACGCGAAACAAGGGATTCACCCGCTAAGTTGTTCATATGATCAACAGCATCCCATGCGGCTTTGTAGCTCATTTTCATATTTTTTGCTGCTTTGGAAATTGAACCTAGCTCGTCAATTAACGCCAGCAACTGCATACGACCATGACCACCTATACTACGCTCACCTGCTGTTATCCAGATTTGCCCTTGCAAACCTAATGCGGCATGCTCTGTCATGAGGTCAAACTCCTCTAAAAACTATAGGGTTATTCTAATCAGGAAAATTAACGAAAGGTAATTTGTAGCTTGATTACTTGATCTGGCAAGCTGTTATTGTTTTATGCAGCTTACTTTTTCATCATTCTCCGCTAAATTACATAGGCTCACTTATAAAAGATTAGCTGCCATGCGCCATAACGTTTTTCTACTCACATTAAGTTGTTCCGCTGTGCTTCTACTACTGGCGGCCCTACTGCTATGGGCTGGCACCCGTTATAACTTGAATCCTTGGCATAACGTGGGCGATGTAATCGATGAGTACAAACAAGTACCTATTTATTTTAATGGTGGCATAAAGCATACCCAAGGGCGTCAACGCGCCAGCGATGGCTATAATTTTGGCTTGAAGTACCAATGTGTTGAATTCGTAAAACGCTTTTATTACACCCAATACCAGCATCGTATGCCTGATACCTTCGGCAATGCGCATGATTTTTTTCAAGCGCAGTTAAAATCTGGGGAATACAACCGCCAACGCAACATGTACCAATTTCGAAACGACGGCCAGTTTGCCATACAAACTGATGATCTTATTGTGTTTCGTCCTTGGCTGCTCAACCCTTTTGGTCATGTTGCCATTGTTAGTGAAGTAACAGCCCAAGATATTGAGATTGTTCAACAAAATCCTGGCCTATTTGCCAGCTCTCGTGAACGTATCCGTCTTAGTCTAACCGAGTCAAATAAGCTAGCTGATACGAATGTGCTAGGCTGGCTACGTTTACCGAGCAATATGAAAAAACCTTAGTGACGCCTGTGCACTAAGGTTTTCTAGGCTAGCTCTTAATTTTTTTACGCAACCAGCGCAGCGCAGGTAGTAGGACCATTGCAACCGCCAGTGCCCATAAGGTCATAGAAATAGGACTTTGCCACAAAATACCTAATTCACCATTGGATATAGATAACGCTCTACGTAAGTTTTCTTCCATCAGCTCCCCTAATACAAAGCCTAGTATTAACGCAGATAGTGGAAAATCAAGTTTGCGCAAAATATAACCAAAAACGCCTAGTGCTACAGCTAACAATAAATCAAATGTTGAGCCATAAATTGCATACACGCCAAGCAAGCTAATCACTGCGATAAAAGGTACTAGCATCCAACTAGGTACACTTAAAAGCCGTGCAAACACACCAACTAAAGGAATATTAAGCAATAATAAAATAATATTCCCTATAAATAATGAGGCGATTAATCCCCAAACAACATCAGGTTGCTGCTCAAATAACATAGGGCCTGGTGTGATATTATACAGTGTCAACGCTCCCATCATGACCGCTGTTGTACCAGAGCCTGGAACACCTAAAGTAAGCATAGGTATAAAGGAGCCGCATGCCGATGCATTATTAGCCGCTTCTGGTGCTGCAACGCCACGTAAATCGCCTTCGCCAAACTTTCCTTCATCACCTGCAATACGTTTTTCTGCAGCATAAGTCATGGCGCTAGCGATAGTAGCTCCAGCACCTGGTAAAGTACCTACAACAAAGCCTGTTGTGCCACTACGTAAAATCGCACCTAAACTATGCAATAACTCTCGTAGATTAAACAGCATACGCCCACCAGCTTTCACTGCTTTTTGGCCTGAGCGAGTATTTTCCAACATTAACAGCACTTCGCTGATGCTAAAAAAACCAATTACAATAATAATGAATGAAATACCGTCTGATAAACCAACACTACCAAAAGTAAAACGATAAACTCCTGTAGTAGAATCAACACCTACAGTTGCAAGTAGTAATCCTATTAAGGCGCAAATAAATGTTTTTATAGGTTTATCTCCAATCATTCCACCCAAACAGGTAATGGCGAAGATCATTAATACAAAATACTCTGCAGGACCAAAAGAGACTGCCCACTGAGCAAGTAATGGAGCAAATATCACCACACCAATAGTGGCTATAGTGCTTCCCATAAAGGAGCTAAATGCTGACAGTGATAATGCAATTCCAGCCTTCCCCTGTTTAGCTAAAGGGTATCCATCTAAAGTTGTCATGACCGCAGCGGCATCACCAGGTACATTTAATAAAATAGCTGAAATACGCCCCCCATACTCACAACCTAAGTAAACTGCTGCCAATAGAATAAGGGCCGTTTCTGGAGGCAGATTCATCGCATAAGCAATAGGTAATAAGATAGCTACGCCATTAATAGGCCCTAAACCTGGTAAGAGACCAACCACAGTGCCGATAAATGCACCTAGTAAAGCAACTATTAAGTTTTGTGGCTCTAGTGCGACAGCAAAACCTTGCGCTAAGTAAGCTAAAGTATCCATATTTATAGTCCTTTAATTAAATAATGGTTCCAATAAGCCAAGAGGCAAAGAAACATCTAAAAAGCGATCAAACAATATGTACAGCGCAATACTGGCTAAGGCTGAAAAAATAAAACTATGCCACCAAGCACTTTTAAATAAATAACTCATAAAGAGCATTAAACTAAAAGTGCTTAATAAAAACCCTAGTAGCTGAAAAATGTAGGTGTACACTACTAATGCAATAATACAAGCAGCTACACTCCATAGATGCGACCAGTCTGATTTTACTGTTTCTGGTTTAATTACAACCCACAATGAACACAGGCATAGTAAGCATAGTATTAGTAATGGATAAGCCCTAGGGCCTACTGGATCATATGTAAAAGGTGCAGAAAATTGCCAAGCTACAGCTAAAAGCCCTAGCCAAAGCAAAAGCAATACTCCTGCAAAGATTCTTATTGTCATGTTTGACCCCCTCATTATAGGCGCTCCTTAACACCTCTAAGGAGCACCACATAAATGGCTCTGTATTATTTAATGAGATCAAATTCAGTGGCTAACGCTCTAAATGTTTCTACCTGCTGGTAGATGGACTGCTCCAACTCTTTTCCCGTAAGATTCATAGGGAATAGCCCACGTTGGGTACGTAACTGATCAAACTCAGGCATTGCCAGCATTTTTTCAAAACGTTGTTGCCACCAAGTAAAGTCTTCATCAGAGACTTTAGGGCCCATGTAGAAGCCGCGGATAACAGGCCAACTAATGTTGTACCCCTGTTCCTTAGCGGTAGGTATATAGTTGTAAGCCCCCGCTAAACGCTCATCTGAAAGAACAGCTAGCACTCGAATTTTTCCCGCTTCCACCTGAGGTAAAACCTCACCTAAACCACTACTCGAAGCTCCAATATGCCCGCCCAACATAGCAGTTAATGTTTCTCCACCCCCTTCAAAGGCAACATAGCGTAGTTTGCGCGGGTCAACTTGAGCCGCTCTTGCTAAAAGAGCAACCTGCATCCAATCTTGGCCACCTATAGTCCCGCCTGCACCAAACACCACTTTACTAGGATCCTTCTTTAACGCTTGGATCAGGTCATCTAAGGTGTTATAGGGTGAATTCGAAGATACGGTGATAGCACCGTAATCAGCGCCCACTACAGCCAACCAACGCACATCTTTTTCTGTATAACGACCAAACTTACCTTGCGCCAAGTTGAGTAATGAACCTGTTGAAAAAGCCACTATGGAGTTATTGTCTTTAGCTCGTTGACCAACCATTGCATTGTAAGCTACGGCTCCTATTCCTCCTGGCATAAATGTAACGCGTAGTGGTTTATCTAGAAGCTTTAAATCAACTAAGCCGCTTTGTGCCAGTTTGCAGGTTAAGTCAAAACCGCCACCGGGTTTCGCTGGAGCAACACACTCTGGCCGCTTTGGCTCAGCCACACTAGTCAAGCTTAGTGTTAATAAAGTTATCGCAAGTGCCACTTTTAATTTACTTTGCATTAGGTTTTCCTCTATAAGCTTATATTTATCAAATATCTGACCAACATAGCCTTTTTGTTTTTGTTAAAACCGATACTATTGCAGCTAGCTTTCAGCTGGCTTTCAATAAATCTAGAAAGGACTATGCATAAGTCGTAGAGGGAACTTTGATGCGTATACTCTTAGTGGAGGATCATCAAGATTTAGCAAAAAATATTTGCCAGTTTCTACAAACAAATGGCTTAAGTGTTGATTGCTTGGATAATGGGCGTAGTGCAGAAATGCTGCTACGTACGGAGCTATACGACGTCGTGATACTTGATATAGGCTTGCCTTACCTAGATGGCTTTAGCGTTTTGCGAGGGTTGCGTCAGCATAACAGCCATACAGCCGTACTAATACTGAGCGCACGTAATGATGTTCAAGACAGGGTTTTAGGGCTTGATTTAGGTGCAGACGACTACCTAGCTAAACCTTTTGATCTAACTGAGCTATTAGCCCGCATTAGAGCTCTTTTACGAAGAAATCTAGAAATAAGCGAGCACAGCTTATACTGCGGCGATTTAAGCTATAACCTATCAACGCAAGTGTTTTTATTAAAGAACCAACGTTTGATACTCACCTCTCACCAACATAACCTGCTGCGTACTCTAATATCACGTACAGGACGTATTCTGAATAAAGAACAGTTGGTTAATAGTGTCTTTGGGCTGGATAACGAAGCTTCACCTGAAGCTATTGAGCTGCATATTCACCGTTTGCGCAAAAAACTTGAACAAAGTAATGTGCAGATAGTCACCTTTCGTGGGATAGGCTATATGTTAGAAAGCAAGAATGAAAAAAACTAGCCTACGCCGTCGTCTGCTTGTCCACTTAAGCATTGCTTTATGCTCATTATTAGTTATTAGCAATATACTCAGCTTTTGGTTAGTACGTGAAAGCACCAATATTCCTTACGATAGAAACTTATTAGCTATTGCCCGTACCATTGGCCAGAATATTGAACTCAGTCTTGATAATAAGCTTCAGCTAAAAGTACCTTATCTGGCGTTAGATGCATTTAACTATGACAATTCAGGGCGGCTCTATTATCAGGTTTTAGATAGCCAGCAAAACACCATCGCTGGCTTTGATCAATTACCTGGCCCAGAGGCAAATACGCCGCGCACTGATATTTATCCTGCCTTAGCTAAGTTTTATGATGCAAGCTATAAAGATCAAGCCGTACGAGTAGCAAGTTTCTTACAACCTGTTGCAGATCAGATGGTCGAAATTAGAGTTGCTGAGACTGATGACGCACGTATTGTTTTTAGTACTACCCTTGTTTTTTATAATACATTACGTTTTTTACTGGTACTACTTTTAATACTTTTAGTGGTCTGGTTAGCTGTTAGCAAGGCTTTATTACCTCTTTATCGACTAAGTCTGTTTTTTCAGCAATCTAAAACTGCTCCTATACACAACATAGCTCCTAATATTACTGACAAAGAGCTGCTGCCTTTAGTTGAGGCACTAAATAGCTATACACGACGTTTACATAAACAAATGCGCCAACAAGCTAACTTTCTAAATGACACCGCCCACCAATTAAGAACGCCACTCGCTGTTTTACAAAGCCATCTACAACTTGGCTTACTCAGCCAAACTATAACTGAAAAACAGCAAAGTCTTGAACACGCACTCAAGCAAACAACACACCTTACCCAGCTGACCAATCAGTTACTGTCATTAGCGCGTTTGCAACATAACCAACAAAACGCCAAGCAACAACCTAAGCAAGCCTTCTTATTGAATACTATTGCACAAGAGGCCTGTCAACATTTTGCCTTACTAATGCACAATGCCAGTGTACAACTTAATTTTGAACCTTTAGCTACACTGCAGCTTAATGGCTATCCAC
Source organism: Pseudomonas sp. F1_0610 (assembly GCF_047470865.1). Lineage (NCBI taxonomy): Bacteria > Pseudomonadati > Pseudomonadota > Gammaproteobacteria > Pseudomonadales > Pseudomonadaceae > Pseudomonas > Pseudomonas sp. F1_0610. The sequence continues at coordinate 2,271 of NZ_JAZDRH010000018.1, read as the reverse complement.
ATCTAATAAGGGAGCTACTGTATTGCTTGCTCGATAACACGCTACAGCACGCACAGGCTTCAACAGTAACCGTTCGTTTATTGCATAACGCCACCTTACAAATAGAAGACGATGGCATTGGTATTCACCACGACCTACACAAACGCGTATTTAAACGTTTTTATCGTCTCAATAATGCAGTTCAAGGTTCAGGTTTAGGGCTTTCCATTGCTTACAGTATTTGTCGGTTACATAACGCCAATATCCAACTAAGCCAGGGTGCAATGCAGGGGTTATGTATCACTATTGTTTTTCCTTGGTCAAATAACTCATCCACAAACGAAACAACGGCTCAGCCATAAACATCACTAAAAATAAACGTAGTACTTGTAATGCGGTAACCAAAGCCACTTCTAATTGCAAAGCTTCCGCTGTAATTGACATTTCACTGATGCCGCCTGGCATCATGCCTAAAATCAGGACATATGGGCTAATACCACTGATGGCACTTAAGGCAAAGGCAATAGCTGTAGTAATTGCAATCGCCAAGACTGTGTATAACACAACGATGGCGAGGAACTTAGGCGCTTTGCGAAAGAATGGACGGTCAAAATGGCAACCAAAAGCAGCACCTAAACAGAGTTGTCCTAGATGACTTAATGTACTAGGTAATGCAACATGCAAGTCAAAGCTAATACTTAGCACAGCGCAGGTTAGAATAGGGCCAAGCATCCAAGGGCTGGGTAAACCCAACTTTCGCCACAGCAAGGCAACGAGAGCACTGGAAGGTAAGGCGATGGACAGCCATTTCCAGTCAATTGCTGCTATTAGTATTTGAGGTTCAACCTTCATCCCCCAAGTAAACGCTAGAGGCACTGATACTACAATTAACATCATGCGCATACTATGTGCAGCAGTCACTCGATCTATTTCCGCCTTATGCTTAATGGCTAAGTTCACCATTTCGCTAGCACCGCCAGGCAAACTTGCAAAAAAGCTCGTAACTGGATTAAAGCGTGCTTTATGTAACAGGGCCAGACCTAGTGTGGTCAAACTAACAGTCGCCAGCGCACCTAACAGAATAACCCAGCTATGTGACACTACTTGTGCCCATACTTCTGGTGTAAAGTGTAAACCTATACCACAGGCAACTAGCCATTGGCCAACGGTGCGCATATGTGGCAACTCTTCTAGATAGATACCTGAGCAACGTACCGCTATTACGCTGAGCAGCGACCCAATCATCCATGGCAATGGAAGATGAATAAGGCTTGCAATATAGCCACCTAATACACCAACCAGCACTCCTGCCACAGCCATTCTATTCATGATGCCAACCTGCACTCTACCGTCATGACTTTAAAAGACAAATTATGCCCTCATTACTAAGCTAACCATCAAAACACAATGATGCTGAAAGTTTACTGATAATCTATCAGTATTTTATGTGAATGCATCTAGTCGATTAGCCTATATGAGGAAAGTATGAGCACTATTCAGAATATTATTAAGGGTGAACAGCCAGTTTTACTTGATTTTTATGCCACTTGGTGTGGCCCCTGCAAAATGCAAGCGCCTGTGTTAGATGAGGTAAAGCAGCAATTAGGGGATAGATTGCGTATCTTAAAAATTGATGTGGATAAAAACCCCGCTTTTAGTATGCAAATGAGCAGCCAATACCCTATGCGTGGTGTGCCAACACTTATGCTGTTTAAGCAAGGTAAATTGTTATGGATTCAATCAGGCTTTACAAATAAACAGCAGCTCATCGCACAGCTACAGCAGCATTTAGGCTAGCGGTCTTGTTACATTAACTAGATTCTATTTGAACTCTTGGCTCTTTTATGCTCATTTAAAAATAAGTAACAGCCAAAAGAGACAAAACACTGCCCCAACAGTCAACCCTCTGAGTAAATTCCTCTTAATACTAATACCACTGCCAATGGCTAAAAATATAAGCTCTGCATATTGCATAGAAATAAAGAAGAAAGTGTGATTACTTTTGTAGTAATAGTACTGTTGTTATTGCTTATTGAGTTCAATTTTTCTTTATTCCAAATTGCACCTAAAAATCAACAAAATAGGCCTGACATTATTAAGCTGAAGACTAAGGGAATATCAAATTCTACTCCATTATATTTTTCACCCAGCACACCGATGCAAGGAGCAGACCTAATATTAGAAAAATAAAAACCAAAATTCCTCTACCTCTCAAAATAATAATTTAATTTTCTCTTTAAATATAATTATAGCTCTAAAATAGCGACTCACATAAATATTATCCTGATACAT
>NZ_JAZDRH010000017.1:0-68963 GCF_047470865.1 Pseudomonas sp. F1_0610 | reverse complement strand
GAAATATCTAAAACAATAAAAAACTAGGTATTAAGCATTTTAGCCTTCATGCACTATCAACTTAGAATTACTGTGAATTATCTATGGATACTAAAGATTCTAATTGCAAAAATGCATGGGGATATAGCAACTGACCCTGAAAACCTATAAAAGATGTTTCAGTCCATAGTAGTTTTTGACTTAATCTAATAGGCAAGGCATCTGCAATAAGGGTAGTACAATAACGATGCGGCTCATCTGCTGCACCTAAAATAAAAGGCTGCCCCAGTTGTTTTTTTAATTCAGTTATTAGGATTTCTCGCTCGACCAGCGTAAGACTTTTAATACGATAAGCTTTCCAAGTCAGCGCTAGTCTCTTGTCTGTAAACTCAGCCAAAGTAGACTGAATAACCTGGTTCAGCTGTTCTGGTCTATCATCTGTTGTGGCATGAATAATCTGAATTTTTGGCTCTACCGCAACTACAACGCCTAGATGAGACCAAGTACTACCGCTTAATTTCTGGATGATCTGACTTTCATAACCAGTACCAGCGCGAAAAATAAGATCGCCTACGGCTAAATTATACTTAGCTGGTATTTTATTTGTCTGCTCAGCACCTTGACTGCTGTTGGAAAAAGTAAACAAATAATTAAAAAAAAAGAACAGCGCCATAAAAATTCGTGTTCTTTTTTTAAGTGATAACCTACTTAAATACTGACTTTCCACTTATCATCACTTTTGATTAGACGGATACGCTCAGTAGTTTGGCGGCTGTCTTCTTTTTTAAATTCTACATTTAAAATAATAACGCCACGATTATTCGCTTCATCCATTTGAGTTTCTTTAACCGTAATGTTTTTTACACCGCCATTTTGCTCTGCTTTGGCTTGGCTTTTGGCAACACCTGCTTTTACTTTGCCGCTTACCAACTCTTTAACATTAGCATTCTGTTTGCTATGCTCTGGAATATGAATTAGCTCCAAAACAGTATCTGCATCACCCTTATAGGCAGCATTTAAAAACTTAGTTGCCACATCTTCAGGGCTACTACCAGAGCAAGCGGTTAGTGTAGCTAATAGAAATAGTGTTGTGAAAATCCCCAGTATTTTACTCATATTGCTATCCTTGTAAGTATTAAAAATAATTATTCTACTGACTTCAGTATCTTATGCAACACAAGAAAAATTATACATTTAAATAGTATTTATTATGTTACTCTTAGTTTGTCGTGAATTTTACAATTAAGCCTTGTTACTATGCTTAATAAGTATTAAAAATATCTCCTCGAATAATCCTCCCACTATTTTTCACAGAAGCTTTATCAATTAACTTAGCTCAAAATAGACTATCCACATTAAGGTGCATAACTATGATAAATAAATTTATTGGCTGTTTACTCGGTGGGGCCGTAGGCGATGCGCTAGGCGCTCCTGTTGAGTTTATGAAAAGAGCTGAGATTATTCGGCGATTTGGTAGCCAAGGAATTACTCAGTACGCTCTAGCCTATGGTGGATTAGGTTTCATTACTGATGATACGCAAATGACCTTATTTACCGCTGAAGGCATGCTCAATGGATATCTTTGCCATAGTTTGAGCGGTATGATTGATTATCAAAAAAGCTTATCTCAGGCTTATTTACGTTGGTTAATGACTCAAGGTGAACAACCTGTTAATCGCATTGATCTTGATCAGCAGCCCTCTAGCTGGCTCATTAACCAGCCTCAATTACATCATAGACGCGCTCCTGGTCTTACGTGCCTTTCAGCATTATTAGCAATGACTGATGAGATGAAACTTGCTCACAATAATAGTAAAGGCTGCGGCGGTGTTATGCGCGTAGCACCAATAGGACTATTCGCCAGTCGCCAGCCTGACGTTGATTCATTTGAATTAGGTATAGTAGCGGCTGCCCTTACCCACGGACATCCCACAGGATCATTAACTGCTGGTGTTTTTTCCCAGTTAATTCACTCTATTATTGAAGGTTTCAATTTAGTCGATGCCCTAAGTATGGCTAAAAATAAGCTGATAACCTATCAAAATCACGAGGAAACATTGCTAGCTATCGAACGTGCAGAAAAATTAGCCTGTTCTAACCTAATACCAGAACAAGCTATTGCTCAATTAGGTGAAGGCTGGGTAGCGGAAGAAGCACTAGCTATCTCCATTTATTGCTCATTAATAGCTAAGAGCTTTGAGGAAGCACTTATTATTGCAGTAAACCATGACGGTGACTCGGACTCAACTGGCGCTATTACGGGCAATATATTGGGTGCTTTGCAAGGTGTTTCTGTTATTCCTAGCGAATGGTTAGAGCATTTAGAATTACGTGAGGTGATAAAAAAGCTCGCCACTGACTTATATGATTTCCCCAACTGGAACACTGATAGATTAAGCTCCTAAAGCACTAAAAACGCCTATTCTAGGTAGATGTTCTGGCTACCAGGGCTTTGCCAGAATGAAACTTAGTTAAGCTCATACAGTTTGAGTGAACTAAATTTCTTTTCATGCAAATTACAATAGTGGGCTAAATAATCTCACTATATTTTCAAACAAAACTTTCAATGTTGGTCGTTGCAACCAACGTTCTTGAGTGATGTATTCACTTTGCATGAGATACTCATCTTGTTGTTGTACAAGCTGGTTCACTGTTGTTGCATCATAAATTGCTAAGCTCACTTCTAAGTTCAAAAAGAAACTGCGCATATCCATATTAACTGTGCCAAAGATAGCGTAATCATTATCTACCACCAGTGTTTTAGCATGCAGTAAACCACCATCAAATAATGCGAGCTTAACGCCGTCACGTAACAAAATATCGTAATAAGCACGAGTGGCATATCGCACTAATAAAGAATCAATTTTACGCGGCATAATAATAGTTACATCAACCCCTCGCATTGCAGCTGTACGTAAAGCTAATAACAAGGATTCATCAGGCACAAAGTAGGGCGTTGTAATGATAATACGTTCAGTAGCCGCATGAATGGCACAAATAATGGTTTCATAAATTACATGATGTGTTTCATCAGGCTCTGATGGTATCAACTGAGCTGGAATATTGCCTGTCGCTGCTGTGGATAAGAATTTGGCTTTATGCTCATCTTGGCTGTAAGACAAAATAGTATCCTGCACTTCCCGTAAATTACCTTCATTTTCCACCGCCCAGTCTGCATAGAATACGGCACTCATCGCCTCTACTACTGGACCTTGACAGCGCATCATTAAATCAACCCACTGCCCTACGCCTGAATCTTGTTTAAATAAAGCAGGATCTACCAAATTAAAGCTACCCGTGTAACCAATTTGATTATCCACAATGAGCAACTTACGGTGATTACGCAAATCACTGCGAACAAACCATGTTTTGATGATTCCCACACTCAATGCTGCTACTACTGGAATTCCAGACTGTTTTAAGATATCAATCCAAGACGTCTTTAAAAATGAATGGCTACCTACGTCATCGACCAAAATTTTACACGTTACACCGCGTTCACTTGCTGCAATTAAGGCCTTAAGCAAGTGCTCTATACGTCCTACCGGTTCTAAAATATAGAACTCTAATAGACAGCTATCTTGGGCATGGTTAATATCATTTATCATGCAATCTAAAATGCTATCAGTGGTATTTAGTAAGCGCATCTGATTACCATTAGTAGGCACAAAGCCTGATAAACGAGAAGCTAATAGACTTAAACCTGTTTGTTTGGCTTCTAATTGTGTGGCGTGATGTATATTTAGGTCAGGTAGGTGATTTTGGCTAAATTCACGATAAAAGCTGAGCATTTCTCCTTTTCGCGTTCCACGCTCACCCCCCAGTTTTGGCTCACCAATAAGCAAATAAGCAATAACACCAAAACCTGGGAAAGCAAAAAGCAATACTAACCATGCAAAGATAACGCCAACAGAACGTTTTTGTGAAAGTAAGCGAACACAAATAGTTAAAATTAAAATGCTATAAAGTAGAAGAAAAAAAGCACCCCAAGAGACTTCAAGCCACATAATTTTCTCACTATTAGAAAGCTGGAATGCCGTATCTTAACAAAATACGCTTGATTTTGACTATTAAAGCCCAGCCTTTAACTATATATGCATACAGTAATAAGTCAAAAAATCTCGGAATTAATTATGTATAAAATATTATATTTAAATATCTTATACATAATTACCTCAGGTTACTACCTAGCCTGATGTTTTATACTGCAATCTAGCTAGCAAAATACCTGTGAACTTCTCAATGTAAAAAATGATATATTCATCACAAAAAAAAGAGCACTTAGCACTTAGCAAGGCCTCAGGTATTTATTTTTTTACTTAAATTTCAGCCACTTACGCAAAGCTTTACTCGGCACTAGACTAAAGTTATAATTACTCAAATTTTTTGGATAGCGTTTGCATTGTATTAATTTTTTATTAATATTTTCAAAAAATTTTCATGTAAAGCCTAGACTTAAGTTCTATTAAAACGGACAGTTAAATACTTTACATGCACATAAAATATATTATATTTTGAACAAGCAAGCAGTATGGACTAGTAGAATAGACTAGTTAGTCACTACTTGATAATTGCCACACAAAATATATTAATTTTTGATAGTTTGACAGGAAGATGCGCTTTACTGAGGCGCTAAACAAAATAGATACGAGCAACAAAAATAAAATCTATAAAGTATTACAAGGATTTGGTGATGATAAGTATTAACTACTCGTTAGGGATGGTAGGCGCTGTTTTGCCTCCATTGGTAATTCTTTTTGCATGGTGGATAACCAAAGGCTTTCGTAGTGAGAAACGATCACAACAAGCATTCGCATATCATGAATTACAGCATAACCCTCTAACTGCAAAAATTTCGCAATGGGTCACTATCAACCAAATTAATGGTATTGATTATGATGGCTGGCGCGATTCTGATGATTACAAAGTAACACTCTCCACTCAAAATATTAAAATTGCTTTATTTGCTCCTGGTACTTATCACCTAGTAGTTAGCAGCTTTAGTGACCCTAATCTACAGTACATACCTTTTACCATTACCGTTGAAGCAGGCCGCATCTACCAGTTAGGCTGTGATAGCAATGGCCCATACTGCACAGAAGAATTTGCCTCTGGCATTTATGACTTGTCAGAGCATGAGCTGGATGCTCGCAGTATTGCCTATTAAATACAGGCTCCCAAGTCTGCGTCAGCTATGCTCTGAAAACTAAAACTATGGGGCATAGCTATGCAACAACTCACATTACTGGCTCATTGGTTAACCCAAGCTAAGTACTCTTTGGTATTTACTGGCGCAGGCATGTCTACAGAAAGTGGCATACCAGACTTTCGCTCTGCCAAAAATGGTTTGTGGCAAAAGTTTAATCCAGATGAGCTGGCCAATGTACAAGCTATTTGGCGCAATACGGAAGAATTTATTGCGTTCTATCAGGCACGGCTTAAGGATATACGCCAATACCATCCACATGCAGGCCATCAAGTTCTTGCTCAGTGGCAACAAGAAAATCAAATAAAAACAGTTATCACACAAAATGTAGACGGCTTTCATACGCAAGCAGGCAACACTGATGTAATAGAGCTACATGGTTCTTTTAATGCACTGCATTGTCATGACTGTCAAGCGCCACATACGGTGGATGATTTTTTACAGGGGCAAAGCCAATGTCGGTGTGGCGGTATTATTCGCCCTAATATTATATTGTTTGGCGAAATGCTTCCGGAGCTAGCTTTTGCCCAAGCGCAACACCATACTCAGCAAGCTGACTTATTTATTGTATTAGGTTCATCTTTAAGCGTATCACCTGCTAATAGCTTTCCTCGGCTAGCTAAACAGCAAGGCGCCAAACTTGTTATTATCAACCAAGATCCAACTGAGTTGGACTATCTGGCTGACCTGTGCATTACAGATATTCGCATTAAGGATGCATTAATCACACTCAATCAGCTGATTAAAAAGGGGGCTTAATCACCGCCCCCCTTTTGTTTGCTTATCTATCTAGATTAGGTAGCATACCTGTAACAACAAGTACTTGAATAATAATAATCGCAATACCTAACAGGAAAACAAAAGCTAAGCCTAAATTCCCCCCCATCACACGATAGCCGCCCTCATGTGTTTGACGTGTTTTATAAACTAATAAGGCGGGTAAAATCAGCGCTAAAATAGCCAAAGCAATAGCTGCAAAGCCTAATGCAAAGACAAAGCCTTCACGAAAAAATAACGCAAAAGGCAGTGGTGGTAAAAATGTAATCAAGCCTGTTTGTAAGCGCCCTTTTGCAGTGTCTTTTCGCTTAAAGAAACCGGCAAGAAAATCAAACAAGCCCAATGCAACGCCTAAGAAAGATGTTACTAAAGCCAGAGCCGCAAAGGTGGCTACGATAACTTCAACAACCTCTGTTTTGAGCACTGCTTTCATTGCTGACAACAGGTTCTCTAGCGCAGAAACCTGTGTATTTTGCAAAATACCAATTAGAGTTTGACTATGAATAGTTCCTAAAGTTGCCAGTAACCATAAAATATAAACTACTAATGGAATAGCACTGCCGACGATAAAAATAATACGTAGTTTTTTCGTATCACCTTGCATGTAACTCACTAAGCTAGGCACGCTGCCATGAAAACCAAAAGAAGTAAACACAATAGGAATAGCCGCCAGCACGAAGGCATGGCCAACCGGCATGGTTTCTAAGTTAATACTTTTCACGTGGGGCAGTAAAAAGAATAGTAAACCCACTAAAAATACAATTTTGGCCGCAAACAGGCAGCGATTAACCAAGTCAACAGAGCGCGTTCCTACACACACAATAGTGCCACCAATAGTGGCAAAGGCTAAAACACCTATCGCCTTGGGTAGGTTTAGATCAAACCATTCATTCAGTGACGCCGTAATAATATCCCCACCGCCTGACAAATAAGCAGCAACTAATGAGTACATAAGAAACGGCATGGCAAAACTAGCCAGCCATTGCCCAGGCGCACCTAAATAAGTTTTAGCAAGATTAGATAAACCAATATCTGGTTGACTGTATTGATAAGCTTCAACTAATAATAACGCGGTATAGCTCATGACCAACCACAAACCTACCAGCATTAAAAATGCCACACCAAAACCTGAACTTACCGTTGCAATAGGCATTGCTAGCATACCGGCACCTAAAGCAGTACCTGCAACGATAAATGTACTGCCAATTGCGCTATTTTTCACAAAAACCCCTATTTAGTGCAGCTACGCACTTTTAGTGAGAGATAAACAGCCCTTGGTGTCTGTATTTCTACCACACAAGGGCTAAATTCTTAGTCTTCGCCGTATTCAGCGCCAGCAGGAATACTTGTTATAAATTTATCACCTTCGCCTTCATACATTGAGGCAACCTGCTTGTGATCTACCATATAAAAGTGGCCTTCTTCAGTTAAGAAGTGCCAAGCAATTGTCGGTTCACCTTCCACTTCATGACTAGGGTCTCCGGCTGTAATTGTTAGTAATTGCTGTCCTAATTTTTCACATAAAGCATAAATGAGTTTTTCAAAACGCGGTGCATTAGCTTTTGCTTCTGCAAAGCGTTGCTCTTTATCTGTAATTAAGTCAGCTAAACGAGCCGCCTCAGCTGACAACTCCTCTTCTGCTAACAACTTAGTTTCTGGCAAGGCTTTAATCCATGCGCTGTTTAGCTTAATAAGATCTTCTTTATCATTGAGTGCATAAAACTCATCTGCTAATACATCTAATGATTTAATAAAGTTTTCTGAGTCCCAGTAAGAACCGTCTAAAAACTGGGCCAGTTGTTCCTCATTTAAGCTTGCAATTTGAGCTTTAGCTTTATTTAACAAAGCCAAATGCTGTGTAGCTTGCATGGACTGCAAGCCCTGCTCTACAAAGTCTAACAAACCAGCATCCCAACCTGAGTTATAAACAAACTGAGAAAAACCACCATTGTTAATTTGCGCAAGATAGTAGTCCACAAAATAACTTTTTAACGCATCGTCACACATTTCGCTGTAACGTACTTGCTCAGCTAAAAGGTTGTTAATAAACTCAATGTTGCAATAAATGGCATCATAAGCATCATCAGAGTTAACACTTTCGTGGGATAAAACTATCTGTTTTAAGATCATAAAGAATCCTGACTAGGGTAATACGCAATTGATGAACTATAGCACAGCTTATAACTACTAGGTTTTAGATTGGGGACAATAAAGTGGCACTAGGTGCTTACTGGTTTTTTTCTTTTCCACATAAACGTTATTACTTTAAATGGGCTAAATTTACTGCTGGATTAGGCGGCCATGCAGATCGTCCAGCGGCTATAACACTGACTTTTTTCATAGCCAACCCAGCTAGTTGCTTAGCATACTTAAAAGAAATTCAGCAGCAATTTCCCTACTGTACTTGGGCTTACCGTCAACAAGATAATGCAGTTGAGATTTCATTGAGTGGTTATCAGCTTTTTGATTATCACTTTTTAGCTATTACTGCTGTTGAACATTGGTTATCCACACAAAATATTTCTGATACAGAGTGTGTATTGAGCACGCCTTTTCAGTATCTAACAGCGCTGTCTGATGTGCCATATTATGCAACGAAGGTATTTACACCAGTAGCAGGTTTTAGCCAATTGGAGCATCAAGCTGAGCTAGCCCTATTACGTTTGGACTGCCATCTAGCTGAATCTCAAGCTAGAGCCTTCATCGCTGCTTTTAAAAACTTAGCCAAAGAGGCTGGGTGTAATTTAAGTTTCTTTTTGGAAAGCTCTTATAAGCATGAAAAAAATCTCATGTTATTTTTGGGTAGGGGCTATCTATTAACACAGCCATTGACTATTGACATTCCTGCAGTTGAAAACCAAATGCAAAAAATAATGCGCACTTATAGTGTCAGTTCTCACTTTGCTGGGGATTGGCAGCATTATCCTAAGTCAGAAAGGCATGTGCTTATAGATACAGATGCGCTTTTGCAGTCCACTCAAGACAATCCACTAAAAGCGTAGAAAAGACTGTGGATAGATGCCTAAAGCTCCCGATTTAAAAGGCTTACAAAGGAATGATTAAAAAACATACAATACCAAAGTATTAATAAAATAATCTGCATTTTAATAATAAATTATAGTAAAAAAAATTCTGTTATTTATTTTCTATATAAGAGGCTAGCCTTTATACCAAGGCATAATCTGTGAAAAAGTTACTCAGTTTTTTGGTTAACAGCTTTGTGGATAACCTAGTGCATGCAAAGTAACTACAGGCACTAGGATGAGTGATTAAAAAACAACCAGTTAATAAAAGGCATCCAGTCATAGCTAAATGCCTCTATTTTTCTATACGCTAGCAAAGGTTGTATTTAGATGCTCAATAATCGCCTTGGACTCATAAAGCCATTGCACTTTGCCATCTTGTTCAATACGCAAACAAGGTACTTGAATTTTACCGCCCTGCTCTGCTAAAGCTTGGCGAGCCTGAGGATCATTTTTAGCATCACAGAGGGGCACAGATAAGTTGAGTTTATGCAATGTGCGTCGTACTTTGATACAAAATGGACAGGCTCTAAATTGATAAAGGCTGTAGCCCTTAAGCACCTCATCCACTGCTAATTGCTTTGCTAATTCACGCTTCATCGGTTTTGGTCGAGTCAACCAATCAGCAAAAATAATAATTTGTCCTAACCCATTACGTACTGCTTTAAGTAACATAGAATAACCTCATTACTGCTTGTTCATCTCACTCTAGTTTGAGAATTAATTATTGTGATACAAACCCAAGATTTACAACGATTGGTAACCACTAGAATGCCTTTTGGTAAATACCAAGGGCGTATTCTGGCTGATTTACCCAGCCATTATTTAGGCTGGTTTGCACGTCAAGGTTTTCCCAACAATGATATTGGCCATTTATTAGCGCTTATGTACGAAATTGATCATAACGGATTAAATGAATTATTAGCGCCGTTACGTCGTCATGATTAGCCAAAGCGCACTTTAATGGAGCGACCTTTGATTTTTCCATTTTGTAAACGCTGTAGTGCTTTATGGGCAACAGCCTGTTCAACAGCAACATAAGCACAATTGTCAAATAAGGTAATTTTCCCTACCTGCGAGCCTTGTAAGCCTGCCTCACCTGTTAAAGCACCTAAAATGTCACCACGACGTAATTTGTCTTTACGCCCTGCGGCCAAACATAAACTTTTCATAACAGGGTACAATGGGCTACTGTCCTTTATTTTTAATTGAGATAATGCTTTCCATTGCAATTCACTACCTAAGTTCTTTTCAATAGCCACCGCGCGATGCGCTTCTTTAGGGCTAACCAAGCTCACTGCTACGCCAGATGCTCCTGCTCGCCCAGTACGCCCTATACGATGTGTATGTACTTCTGGGTCGCGCGTTAATTCAACATTAATGACCAAGGGTAGTTCTTCAATATCTAAACCGCGAGCGGCTACATCAGTAGCTACTAGTACGCAACAACTTCGCTGGCTAAATAATGTTAATACACGATCGCGATCGCGCTGTTCTAAGTCACCATGCAAGGCTAAGGCACTAATGCCTTGATCATATAAATAGCGTGCTAAATCTTGGGTATCTTGCTTGGTTGTACAAAATGCTACGCACGATTCAGGGCGATAATGCCAAAGCACCTGCGCAACCGCCTCAAAGCGTTTTTGCTCGTTTACTTCATAAAAATACTGCTGAATTTGCAGTTGATCATGAGTACTTTCAACCGTAATACGTTGTGGTGTACGTAAAAACTCAGCGGCTAATTTTTCAATTTGCAAGGGATAGGTTGCTGAAAACAATAACGTTTGGCGTGTGCTTGGGGTGTGTTTAATGATTTCTCGCATAGGATCAAGAAACCCCATATCTAACATACGGTCAGCTTCATCAAGCACTAATGTCGATAAATCTTTGAGTTGCAACGTTTGCTTATCTAAATGTTCTTGGATTCGTCCTGGCGTACCAACCACTACATGCGCCCCATGCTCTAACGAACCAATCTGAGGGCCTAAAGGCATGCCACCACAAAGTGTAAGAATTTTAATATTATCTTTTGCACGTGCTAATCGGCGTAGTTCATTAGCCACTTGATCTGCTAACTCACGTGTTGGGCACAGCACTAATGCTTGGCAACCAAAAAAACGAGGGTTTAACTTTTCCAATAAAACAATGCCAAAGCTTGCTGTTTTACCTGAGCCTGTTTTTGCTTGTGCAATAACATCCTGCCCTTGAAGAATAACGGGCAAACTGGCAGCTTGGATAGCTGTCATCTGTTGGTAACCTAGTTGATCTAGGTTAGCCAACATGGATGGCGTAAGATTTAACTGAGAAAAAGATGTTAATGCAGTCACATTAGTAGCCTCTAAAATTCAGATGCTATAGTAGCAAGCCTAACATTAAGCTGCAGTCTTTCTGCACATTTGCTTTGGACTAAATAAGAAAAACTTTAATGCACTATGCGTTGCTCACTTAGCTGACTTTGCACCATCTGAGCCTGAGCTAGAATATTACTTAGACTAGCCTGATAGGCATACTTTTCTTGCAATTGCTCAAGACAATCTTCTGCTTTCTCTACATCACTTAGTTGCAAATAACACAGACTTTTATTTAGTAGTGCGCGAGCTACAGCCTGTATTAGCTCTGGCTCTTCCTCTAACGCAAAACGCTGTTCTATTTCCTGATACAAAGCCAATGCCTGTTCGAAGGCGCCAGTTTCGCTCAATAATACCGCTTTATTTAGTAGAACTTGCGCCGTTTGAGCTTGCACTACAGTATCTAAGCTGTTCTCAAAGCGTGCTAAAAATTGATCGCATAACTCCAATTGCTCTATATTCAGCCCTTGTTCGGCAAGGCATTCTGCTTTAGCAAAAAATGCTTTGGCAGCCTGCTGTTGAACTACAGTTGCAAAGGTTTCTTGCTGGTCATTAATTAACTTATCAAAAACAGCGATAGCTTCTTGCAACTGCCCTTGATTTTTAAGTGATAAACCTAAGTTAAAACGAATTTGTTGAATACGGTTACTATTGTCTGAATCATAACTATAGCGCTCAATGAAGCTTTCACAGGCTGCAAGCCCAGCTGGGTTTTGCTGCATCACCAAAATGGAGGCTTGATTAAAACGCGCTTTCATTAAGTCAAAACGTACTTCATCATCCAGCGCAACGCCTTCTAAAAAACCATCGCTTAAAATGTGTTGATAAATGTTTAATGCTTGGGATGAACGCTGTAAGTACAGTGATAACTCAGCTAAGCGAAAGTATGTGCTGCGTAGCTGATCACGTAATTTTTCATTCATGGTATGCGAAAAATACTGAATAAACTGTTCACACAACTTAGCTTCCTGCTCTTTTTGGCCAAGCTGACGCAAGGTAATCTGTCCGTTATACATTGCCTGTCCAGTTAAGCCAGCTAAATTGTCAGGTTGCTGATGAGTTTCATAGAACGACATAATTTTTTGATAACAATTCAGCTCTGCCTGATGCTGTCCTAAACTATCGTAAATTAAACCAAGATTTAAATAAGCAGACATTAATTGTTCTAACACATCTAAGTCATCGGTATCAGTAAATCGATTTGTTAGTAATTCTAGTGTTCGTAATTCTTCTGCTTGGAAGTTACGATTTTTGCAGGCGCGTGCTTTATTAAGCACAGCCTGACCAAAAATAGTATTGATGGCTGGCACATCCATAGTAACAGCCAACTCAAGCAAGCTATCGTAACATTGCATGCTGCTAAAATGCTGCCCTTGATTAGTCAAGGTAATACCTTTATTGAGCATAGCACGTAACGCAAAACGCACTAAAGATAGGTTGTCAGAGTCCTTGCCGTACTCCCAAGCCTGTTCATAGCAAGCAATTTCTTTCTCAACATAACCTTGTTGATCATAGGTTGATGCCATATTCATAATAGCCTGAATCACGACCAGCTTAATATCATCGTCATCCGCTTCGCTATACTGATCAATAATTTGCTGATAGCAGGTAAGTTCTTCTTTGAACTCATCTAAATGGTAATGAGATAAGCCTAATCCCAATAAAGACTTAGCCTTGTACTCGGCACAAAAAGGAAAGTCTTTCGTTGCCAAATACTCAAGGTTTTGCTCAAATGCATGACGCCCTTGCACATAATCATTAACGGCATGGCAGGTATAGCCCTTGTTAAGTAAAGCATGCGTTACTTTATAACCAACATATTCATCCTCAGAGGCGGCAAAGCGCATTAACAATTGGTTATAGCATTCAATTTCTGCGTCATGCTGAGCATACTTATCCATCACCAAGGCTTTATTAAAAATGGCAAAGGCTAAGCGGTTCTCTACACGGGGGTGATGATTATCCCACAAGCGTTCAATCATCAGATTATATTCGGCGAGTTCTTCATCCCTTTTGTTTTGTGCGTTAAACATCATGGCTTTGTTGTAAACACCAATAGCCCAAGAAACCTGATGCTCCTCTGTTTCTTGTTCATTGAGTGCAATTGCTTGACTAAGTAAGTCTTCTGCTTGAGACCATTGCTCATCTAGGCGATACAAATAAGCTTGACGAAATAATAGCGAGGTCATTTCTATTTCTTTTAATGCTGGGAATCGCTCTAAAAAAGCTTTGTTCGCTTCGTAGTTTGCAATGCCCTGTGCGTAGTTTTCTGTCTCTTCGTAAGCATCGCCTAAATAAAAAAATGCACTATTTACATGGCTAGCAATGGCTTCTATTTCGGTATCTAAGAAGCGCTTAAAAAAAACCTCACTTTCAGCTATTTGCACATCATACTGTTTTAGCCGGTAGTAACTTTCTAGACGAAATGTTAGAGCGCGAGCAATAGGTTCTTGCAAAATCTCCTCATCTCGCGAGCCGATATGACTTAGCAATTCATCGTAATACGCAATTTCTTGTTCATAGTCTTCTTGTTTTGCATAGAACAAAGCACTATTAATAAAGGCTTTGCAGACAATAAATAAAACATCGGGGTCCGTGCTAGATTTATAGTTTTGTGCAAGTTGAGTAAGCTGTTCAAAATACGCCTGCTGAGTTCCTAACTCTGCTTGTAATATAGCAATGCGAAACAGCATTTGCACATAAGTAGCACTATTTTTATCGGACTCAGTAGCTAACCCCAAAGCTTGCTCTGCATACTCTAAACTGATTTCCCATAACTCAAGGTCATTAGCTTCCTCTGCTACCGCAGCACAGGTTTCTAACGAAGGGTTTTCTTGATATTGCGTTAAGACTTGTAGGTAAGCGTCTTGCTCTTGTTTGAAATGTTGGTTATCCACACCACACCTTTACTGTTTTGGGGTAAGGCTCAATTGTAACCGCAGTTATCCAACTTTGGCATTCTTCTCACGTAATGAGCATTACCACTGTGAATTAAAAGCCACAAATGACACTATTATTTAAGCTAAAATTAACCTAAAACATCTAAACTCAAAAAGTATTTAACGTTTTACTACAAAATCAACAGTGCTCATGTTTACTACTTTCAAAGTAAAGCTAAAACAGGGCACACTAATAGCAATTGTAATTTTGTTACGGAATAACAATGGGACTTTTTCGTTTATTTATCTTAGCTGTGATTGGCTATTGTGCATATGCTCTATGGCGTAAATACCAACAGCATCAGCGTTTACAACAGCGGCCTACTACGCAGGTAACAGATACTGTACGTTGCGCCTATTGCAATACACACAGCCCTAAACAGACGGCGGTTTATGCTAACGGAAAATGGTACTGCAATGAACAGCACCAAAAACTCAGCCAACAGTGATTCAATCTATGCGATCCCTTTATTCGGCGATAAAGGGCATCGCTACTTTCGCCTTTACAGCCTCTATCGCTTTGTTATTGCGCTAGCGCTGATAGGTATTAGTACAGGTTCCTTAGAACCGCCTGCTCAGGTAGCACTATTTAAAATTAGTAGCTGGGCTTATCTTTTAGTCAACTTATTACTATTAATTGGCATACAACATCCACCTAAACAGGTCGGCATGCTACTGCTGACATTTGCTGATATTGCCTGCTTAACCTATCTATTCTTCATTGCTGGCGGTATCAGTAGTAGCATTGGTAGTTTATTAGTAATTTCTGTTGCTATTGGTAATATTTTTATTCGTGGGCGAGCTGGTTTATTACTTGCTTCAATTGCTTGCGCTGGCGTTGTTTTCTTTACTTTTTATTTTAATTTTTCTCAAGCACAAGCTAATAGCCTGCTACTTCAAGCCAGTACTATTGGTATTTTGTCTTTTGCTGTGGCTTTTTTTGTACAGGCAATGACCCGTCGCGTGTCTGAAACCGAGTCTCTTGCCCAGCAACGTGCCAGCAATATTGCCGATTTACAAGCACTTAATGAGCTCATTCTGGAGCATATGAAAACCGGAATTTTGGTGTTAGATAATAGTTTTCGTATTTTGCAGTCAAATCACAGTGCTAATCGTATGTTTAATGCCACACTACTTAAAGGACAACTATTAAAAGCACATAATAAAGACCTTATTGCGCGGATCGAGCAATGGCAAAAAAACCCTTCGCTTAACCTAGAAACCATTACAATCTCAGGCAGTGATTATGTGGTGCAACCTACAATTGAGGCCTTGAATGTAGGTAATGAAACGCAAATAATGATTTTCCTTGAGGATGTTTCACAAATTACTCAGCACGCTCAGCATTTAAAGCTGGTTTCTCTTGGGCGTTTAACGGCGGGTATCGCCCATGAAATTCGCAACCCTTTAGGCGCCGTTAGCCATGCTGCTCAGTTATTACAAGAATCTGATATATTGGATCCTGCCGATCAGCGCCTAACGCAAATTGTGTTAGAGAATACTAGGCGCATGAACACTATTATCGAAAATGTTTTACAGCTTTCTCGCCAGCGTACTAGCGAGCCTCAGCTACTTGATTTGCGTTATTGGCTGTATCGTTACATTGCAAACTTTCGTGAGAATAATACACGCCAGCGAGAAATTATTTTGAATGCCGATGGTATGAACTTACAAACCTATTTTGACCCTGTACAGCTTGATCAGGTGCTGGATAACTTGGTCGAAAATGGACTAAGACATAGCGCCAAATTACATCCTAAAGCTACTATTACAATGCATTTGTTCAGGCATCCCGTTAGCGATCTTCCTATGATAGATCTAATTGATGAAGGCCCAGGTGTACCTGAGGCAGATCAGGCAAGTATATTTGAGCCATTTTTTACAACAGAAAGTAAGGGAACAGGTTTAGGGTTATATATTTCCAGTCAAATCTGTGAAAGTAATAAGGCACGACTAGATTACATTCCTATGGAGCAAGACTCGCGCACTACAGGCGCTTGCTTTCGTATTACGTTTTCACAACCTAACTAAGGGCTTGATATGCAACGTCAAACTGTTCTCATTATTGATGATGAGCCAGATATCTTAGAATTATTAGATATTACTTTGCGCCGCATGAAGCTCATACCTTTTCGCGCAGAAACCGTAGCCCAAGCGCGTGATCTACTGGATGAAAACAGTTTTGATCTGTGTTTAACCGATATGCGTTTACCTGATGGTTCTGGCCTGGAAATTATCCAATATATCCAGCAATACCATCCCCATACACCTGTCGCTATGATTACTGCCTTTGGCAGCATTGAAACAGCTATTCAGTCGTTAAAAGCAGGGGCTTTTGACTTTATTTCCAAACCCATTGATTTAAATACACTGCGCGAAATTGTTACCAGTGCACTACGTTTAGACGATGAAACAGAAACCATAGAGGAAAATGAACACAGCCCTTTACTAGGCTCAAGCGCAGCCATGGTTAAACTACGCAAACAAATTAAAAAGCTCGCTCGAAGTCAAGCACCTATTTATATTTGTGGTGAATCTGGTAGTGGTAAAGAATTGGCAGCTCGGCAAATCCATGCATTAGGGCCTCGCGTAAACGAGCCTTTTATTCCAGTTAACTGTGGTGCGATTCCTGCTGACCTAATTGAAAGCGAGCTTTTCGGTCATAAGCGAGGCAGCTTTAGCGGTGCTGTAAGCGAGCATCAAGGTCTATTTCAAGCGGCCAACGGAGGTACATTGTTTCTTGATGAAGTGGCTGATCTGCCACTAAACATGCAAGTAAAGCTACTGCGTGCTATTCAAGAAAAAGCTATCCGCCCTGTTGGTGCAGCTCAAGAAGTTAATATTGACGTCCGTTTTTTGTGCGCCACGCATAAAGACTTGGCGCAAGAAGTTCAAGAAGGACGTTTTCGCCAAGATCTGTATTATCGGCTAAATGTGATTGAGCTACGTATTCCTCCTTTACGTGAGCGGCATGGCGATATCGCTTTGCTTTGCGACTATATTTTAAAAGCACTCAATCAAGATGATATGCAAGTAAAGCTGCACCCGCTTGCACTGAAAAAACTAGAAAGCTACAGTTTTCCAGGTAATGTGCGAGAGCTAGAGAACGTTCTCGAACGTGCATACACACTATGCGATAATGATGCCATTCTAGCTGATGATCTCCAGTTAACTCCTGCCATTGGTGGTTATAGTAATAATGACTCCAGTTATACGACTAAGCTAGCAGCGGTTGATAACCTAGAAGATCATTTAGAAGAAATTGAGCGCGATGTTATCGTACAAGCACTTGATGCTTGCCATTGGAACAAAACTGCCGCGGCTGAGCGTTTAGGCTTAAGCTTTCGCTCTTTAAGATACCGTTTAAAAAAATTAGGTATTGATTAATTACCTAACAGGACCTTGCATGACTGAACACGATTTTCGTTACAACTTACTCAACCCCCAACATACACTGACTGAATGCCGCGCATTAAGCCCTGGTCAATATCAATTAACAGGCATAGGTGGCTCTATTCAGAAAGGGGATCAGGTTTTGGTCACACTCAAGGGCAGCAAAGACTTAAGCATGCGCCTTACCGTCAGCAAGGTGCGTCATCTTATCAATCCAAGTAACCAATGGGTTGCAGTTGCTACCGGTCCAGCCTTTAAAGAACTTGCTATTCACACATGGCAAGTAACTTGTGATGGGTGTGCTGTATTGCTCAATTTAGAATTTGCAGTTGATGCAAGCTTAGGCAAGAAAGCGTTATCACCCGCAGCAGAAGCTCGTTTAATGGAACTAGGCTGGCAAAATCGACATGATCGTCATCTATGTCGTCAATGCCAACAGCAGGAGGCGTAAATCAAATGAACTCTCAATTTAAATTACTTTGTGCCGTTATTACAGGCTTAACGTTAACAGGATGCTCGCTATTAAGCACTAACCCTAAACAGTTGCCCTTAGGTAAAACATTCCATATTGAATCTATTGATAATCGTCAACCTATTATGGGAAGTTTTACCACTTTAAGCTTTGAAAAAGACAACAGGGCTTATGGTTTAGCCTCCTGCAATAGTTTTATGGCGCATTATCAAGTGAGTGATCATTCCTTGCTAATTAGCTCAATTGGCACTACACGTAAACAATGCTCTGCTGCGTTAATGCGTCAAGAAAATGAGTTTATTGCTGCTTTAGAAAGCGCTAAATTTTGGACTTATGATGCAAGCACGAAAAAGCTAATTATTACCTATGGTAAACAACAAGAACTAGTGCTCACACTAAGTCAGTAAGTATTTTTAAGGATTACCCATGCTTGACCACAGCCAAGGCTTAATTGAGTTTATTAATGCTTCACCTACTCCTTTTCATGCCACTAAAAATATTGAGTGTTGCTTATTAGGCGCAGGATTTCAGTTGCTCGATGAGCGCGAGCCTTGGCAGCTAGAAAAAAACCAAGGCTACATAGTTAAGCGTAACGACTCTTCGATTATTGCTTTTTATCTCGCTCAGGAAGCCAATCAAAGTAACTGGCGTATGGTGGGTGCCCACACCGATAGCCCATGCTTAAAAGTACGCCCCAATGCCAACCATGTAGAAAAAAACTACTGGCAACTGGGCGTTGAGATTTATGGTGGTGTTTTATTAGCACCTTGGTTTGATCGTGATCTTTCATTAGCAGGTCGTGTCACCTATTTGGATGAACACAAACAACGTCATAGCTGCCTAATTAACTTTCAACGTGCCATTGCCAATATACCCAATCTAGCCATTCACTTAAACCGTAGCGCAAACAGTGGCTGGGATATTAACCCTCAAAAAGAAATAATGCCTATTTTAGCGCAACTAGAAACAGAGCAGTCACCCGACTTCAAGCAGCTATTACAGACTCAGATACAAGCAGAGCATGGTTTTAATACAGCACAGATTTTAGATTTTGAGCTGTGCTTTTATGATGTGCAAAGCGCCAGTGTTATTGGGTTAAATCAAGAGTTTATTACTAGTGCCCGCTTAGATAACTTACTGTCGTGCTATGCTGGCCTGCAAGCTCTTATTACTAGCAACCAGCAATATAACAGCCTATTAGTTTGTACTGATCATGAAGAAGTTGGCTCAGCTTCAGCCTGCGGTGCTGATGGCCCTTTCTTAGAACAGGTATTGCGCCGCATTCATGGCAGTGAGGAAGATTTTGTACGTAGCATTCAACAATCTTTATTGATTTCTGCCGACAATGCACATGGCGTGCACCCTAATTACACAGAAAAACATGATCAAAACCATGGCCCGCTGCTCAATAAAGGCCCTGTGATTAAGATTAACGCCAACCAACGTTATGCAACTACAAGTGAAACCTCTGGCTTTTTTAGACAGCTCTGTGAAGCCCAGAAGGTGCCTTATCAAAGTTTTGTTACCCGTAGTGATATGGCATGTGGCTCAACCATAGGCCCTATTACTGCCAGTAAAATTGGTATACCTACGATTGATATTGGTGTTCCTACATTTGCCATGCATTCTATTCGTGAAACCGCTGGCAGCCATGACCTTAGTTATTTAATACAGGCACTTTGTGCCTTTTATAATCAACAGCACCTATAACCTAATAGCCCATGTGGTTGCTTACCCATGGGCTATTAGCATCAGCTATTAATTGATACTTAGTGCTAACTTACCGCTCACCGTATTACTGCCAAGCTTTTCAAAGGCTGCCTTAGCTTCTGCCCAATCAAATACCTCCTCCAAGCAAGGATCAAGCTCAGAAGCTGCAAACAACGGCCAAACATAGGTTTCCAAATCTTGAATGAGCTGAGCTTTAAAATCAGCATCGCGCGCGCGCAAAGTGGAGCCTATCAACTGAATACGCTTACCTAAAATAAGCGCCATATCAAGCTCAAACTTACGCCCCCCCATTAAACCTATATTAACCCAGCGCCCATCTTGCTTAAGCATTTTCAAGGTTTGTTCAGCATAGCTAGCACCGACAGGATCAAGTACAACATCAAAAGGGGCAAAGTCCTGTAAAGCCTCAATACCTTGATGGCGCACTACACCACCTTCTGCCCCTAACGCTTGGCAATGCTGCAGGCGCTCAGGTGAACCAACAGTAACCCAGCAAGGGCTGTTAAAGGCTTTACATAGCTGAATGGCTGCCGAGCCAACACCGCTAGCACCTGCATAAAGCAAGGCTTTCTCGCCTGGTTTTAGATCACCTAGCTGAAATAAGTTAAGCCATGCGGTGCTATATACCTCTGGCAATACAGCCGCCTGTTCAAAACTTAGACCTTCTGGAATAGGTAAAACGTGGCGCTCATCAACCACCACTTCTTCTGCCATTCCCTCTCCAGCCAGTAACGCACAAACTTTGTTACCAATTTTCCAGCGTGAATCTTCGCCAGTTTCAGTGATAACACCTGCACACTCTAGACCTAAAACATCACTGACTCCTTTAGGTGGCGGATATAATCCTTTAACTTGTAATAGGTCCGCACGGTTAAGCCCTACAGCCATTACTTTGATACGTACCTGCCCCTGTGCGCAATCTGGGGCCTTAACGTCTACAAACGAAGGTTGACCATCAATACCTTGCAAAGCCTTCATTGTGCCTCCATAGTGTAATTCGTGGTTAAGTTCTACTTGTTGTGTAGGACAAAGGGAACTGTATTAAGCTATGTTAGCCTAATACGGCATTCACATTTAGATAACGTAGATCGAGCATGAAGCAATTTATCACACATACCAGCCTTGCCCTCGTTTTAAGCTTTAGCACTTTAGCTTTTGCGAAAACATCTTACGACTACGGAAAGTGGGATTACCTAACGCCTACCCGCGACCAAGTTATTGCTAACTTAAACATTACTGAAATTCTAAAACGCAAGCATTACAACAAAATTGTATTAGATGATGCACAATCGCAGAAAATCTATGCTAACTATCTAAAGTCACTTGATCCAGCGCGTATTTATTTTACCGCTGAGGACATTAAAGAATTCAACCAATGGCAAAATAGCTTCACCAATTTTGTACAACAAGGCAACCTCTCTCCTGCCTACACCATCTATAAACGTAAACTGGCCAGCCTAGATCAGTATTTAAATTATGCCTTAGATACGCTCAATGCCGGCGTTGACAAAATGAACTTTAATGTCGACGAAAGCTTTGTATTTGACCGCGAAAAAGCACCTTGGGCAAAAAATACAAGAGAATTACATGATCTATGGCGCAAGCGTTTAAAAGATGAAGTATTACGCTTAAAATTGGCAGGTAAAGAAGATAAAGCCATTCAAGACCTATTAGTCAAACGCTATAAAAATCATCTAAGCCGTGTTGAACAAACCCGCGGTGAAGATGTATTCCAAACTTACATTAACGCCTTTACCGAAACCTACGACCCACATACAAACTACTTATCGCCCGATAACGCTGAAAACTTCGACATCAACATGAGCCTTTCACTTGAAGGCATTGGTGCAGTATTACAGGCTGATAATGAATACACTAAAATTGTGCGTTTAATGCCAGCAGGTCCGGCCGAGAAAAGTAAGCTACTAGCCACTTCTGACCGTATTGTGTCTGTCGGCCAAGGTACTAAAGGCGAAATGGTTGATGTCATTGGTTGGCGCCTTGATGAAGTGGTTAAGCTTATTCGTGGCAAAAAAGGTTCACAGGTTCGCCTCGAAATTATTCCCGCCACTAATGCGCCAAATGACCTAACGTCAAAAACCATTACTATTACGCGTGAAGCTGTAAAGCTTGAAGAACAAGCCGCACGTAAGTGGGTACTTAACGTAAAAGAAAATGGAAAAGACCATAAAATCGGCGTTATTGAAATCCCAGCATTCTACTTAGATTTTAAAGCTTACCGCTCAGGTGATGCGAACTATAAGAGCACCACACGCGATGTAAAAAAACTAATCAGTGAACTGCAAAAAGAACAAGTCGAAGGCATTATTATTGACCTGCGTAACAATGGCGGTGGCTCGCTCCAAGAGGCTCAAGAACTAACCAGTTTATTTATTGACAGCGGTCCTACCGTACTAATACGTGATAGTCGCGGTGGAGTTGATCGTCTAGAAGATGGCAGCAAAGGTGCTTATTACTCAGGACCTCTGGCTGTTGTGATTAATCGCCTTTCTGCTTCTGCTTCAGAAATCTTTGCTGGCGCTATGCAAGATTATAACCGCGCCATTATTGTGGGCGGGCAAACCTTTGGCAAAGGCACAGTACAAACTGTACAGCCACTCAATCATGGTGAATTAAAATACACCATAGCTAAGTTTTACCGTGTATCAGGCCAAAGCACTCAACACAAAGGTGTTGTTCCTCATATCAGCTACCCTGCAGTAGTCAATATTGATGAAATTGGTGAAAGTGCGCTACCTGAAGCTTTACCTTGGGATACTATCCAGCCAGCAATTAAGCCTAAGCAAGATCCTATTTCACCTTACCTTGCACAGTTAACTAGCAAGCACAGTCAGCGCGTAAAAGATAACCCCGACTTTGTCTACAACCGTGATCGCCTTGCCTTAGCTAACGAGCTAATGAAACAGACAACAGTGTCATTAGATTTTAACAAGCGCAAAGCAGAACAGACCGAAATTGAGAACAAACAACTGGCCTTAGAAAATGCGAAACGCAAAGCCAAAGGTGAAGAGCTACTTAAAGAAGTTAAACAGGAAGATGAAGACTCCAGCGCTGCTTACTTAAAAGCATTGGAGGAAGAAAAGAACAAAAAACCTGAACAAGATGCCGACCTTGTTGAGACAGGCAACATACTGATTGACTGGATTAGCTTAAAAAAATAATCCACTATTAATATAAAAACCCCGAAAAGTATGCCCAGCTTTTCGGGGTCAGTTCATTTTTTGGCAGTTTTTATTGCTCAGATCTACTATTTTTTTGCCACAATCCAATATCATAACACTACTAAATAGGCATTTAAATTTTCAATAGTTAGTAGAGAAACCTATGCGCACAAAACTATTAGGATGGTTATTGGCTTTACCTTTAGCCTTAACTGTATATGGAAGTTTTCAATATTGGCGTATTAGCGATGGACTGGACACCTATCATAGAGTAGTAGAAGAAATTGCTGAAACACAGCAGATGATTAACCAAACTCCTGATGCCCAAATAGCCTTTGATAACAAAGAAGTAGTGCCTGCTAAAGAGTATTTAGCTTCCTTGAAGCACAGCCTTACTAATAACCAAGGTTATATTCTTTCCATCAAAGCACGCGCCTACCTTAGCATGACCACTGCCCTCACTGGCTTTATTGCATTGCTATTAGGCGGCTTGGCTATGTTTTTGTGCAACTACAGCGGACGCCGCGCCCGCCAATCTCGCGATGAGCTGTTAAAAGCATTCGTTTTATGTCGCAAGCTACTGCCATTTATTTTATCAGGGCAAACCACGCTGATTGGCCTTAGCATAATTGGGCTGATGTCCTATGAAGTGATTTGGTTTATCAGCAATTTCAAAATGAATGCTGGAGCAGGCAAGCTATTACTTTTAGCGTTGGCAGCTATCGCATTTATTGCGTGGTACATCATTAAAGGCTTGTTCAAACTACGCCAAAGCTTTGCTATGTTTGAAAGTGAACCGGCTGAAGTCTATGGTCAAATCATCAGCCGAACCCAAGCACCCGCTTTATGGCAGTGGATTGATGGCATTGCACAGAAAGTAGGCACTCAAAGCCCAGATAACATTATTGTAGGGCTGACAGATTGCTTCTACGTAACCTCACATGCCATCACCTTAAACGGTAAACAAGCCGTCGAAGGCAAAACCCTGTACTTTCCTCTGATCTACACCGCAGTACTTAGCCACCAAGAAGCAACTGCAGTTATTGGCCACGAATTAGGGCACTTTACAGGTGAAGATACAACTTATAGCTTAAACTTTGCCCCGATTTATTCTGGCTTACACCAAAGTATTTTTAACGTAGTTAACCAAGTAGAAGACCATTACAGTAAGCTGATAATGAGCTCCTCGATTTACCTAGGCTTATATTTTTTAGAGCAATTTGATTTTGCGGTGAATCATTGGAGTCGTATTCGTGAATTTGAAGCCGACAAAGTAGGCGCATCCGTCAGCTCCACCAGTGCTGTATCGACTTCATTGCTGCGGATTTCAGCGGTTAATGAAGCTATTGATGCAGTGTTTGAACAAGTATATTCAGGAAAACTAGCAACTGACGACTTATTAGCCAGTGTTATGCATACCTTGCGAGAAAAAGGTGTTGCAGATGCTCAGCAGTTTTTAGAGGCCGCTACCACGCACCCAAGTGACTCTCACCCACAAACACAGCAACGCATCACTGCACTAGGAGAAAGCACCACACCTGAGTTGCTAGCCATAGCTTCACGGCCTATTGATGAATCTGACTACAGTACTATTGAACACCTTTTTACTGACGCTAAACAGCTTTCAATGGAGCTAACAGCCGCACTTTTAAATACAGTGACAGAGCATAAAGAGCAGTATACTGAGAACCTAAAAAGTATTATTAGTGAGGTCAATGCGCCAGCTGAAGTCATGCTTGCAGAAAGCCGCCGATTATTCTGGGTTATGGCGGTGCTAGGTGGTTTCTTCTGTCTGGTGGCCATTATTGCTGCTATCACCACAATGTTTAGCTCACCAGCAATGCATGCTATTTGGCTGGGGTTACTATTTGGCTTTGTTGCTTATATTTCAAGAAATCGCGGAAAAGCACCTCTGCTGATCTTCCGTAACTTTCAGCTAGAGTCAGAATATTTAGCGCAACCGTATCCTGTGTATAATATTGCTGATTATGAAATTACCCTAAGTAACGGCTTCTATGGGGTGACTTTTATTTTGGCAGGTGATGCTCAAGAGCCTCAATTTAAAAAGACTAACCGTTATTTTAAATATCAAAAAGCCAAGAAAAAAATTGTTATTCAAATGGCAGGTGCGCGTATCTATCAACAGAAAAAACTTTCACTCGAAGAACTAGCTGAGGTTGTGCATAAACAAATATGGGCCGCTTATGCACAGCATGAATTAGATAAACAATAAACCAAACAATAATTAGCCTCTAGCCCAAATTTAGAGGCTGATTATGTAATTTCTACTAAACACTAGAAAAATTAGAAACTCGCTAGTTTTGTTTCTGCCAAAGGATGGCCTAAGCTCAGTGCTTTTTCCCACCATTGTTTGGCTTGCTCTTTATCTTCTGGGCAATCTAAAGTGCCAGTGTAATAACACTGACCTAATTGAAAAGCAGCCTTCGCATCACCATTGTTAGCCGCTAGTTTCAATAAGCGAATGCCTTCTTGTTTCGCGCCTAGCCCCTGCCCTTTAAATAATAATAAAAAACCATAAAAGGACTGCGCTTTAACATCACCTAAAGCAGCTTTACGGGTGAATTGGCCTTGCATCCAATTCCAGATTTTTTCATTCTCTACCGCCCAGCGCTGGTTAAATAAACGCCGTGCGAACCAGTAACCAACAACTGCCTTAATTTTTGACCACAGCATCGTAATCTCCTAATAGCTAAATTGGTAAACTGCTTTAATGTAATCAGCATGCCACTGCTCACGATCTTGCTCATGAATACTTAGGCCTGTCAACGCGCTATAGCACTCAAAAAAACCCAAACGTGGTATAGCTGGCAATCTTTGACTCACAACCAAGGCCGAACGCATAGGCTGTTGCTGCTTAAAATCATACGCCTGTAATTGCTCTAATGCTCTACTTAACCGAGCAATGGCAGGCGGAGCAATAGACAGCTGTTCCACTAGTTCGCGATAAGTCAGCAATCGCTGTGCTTTCTGAGCCTGCATTAAATGATCTAATAAAGCCTCAAGCTGCTGAGTCGTCATTATTGAATACCATCAACCTTTAATAAACGACAGATATTGCGCAACACAACCTCACTGGCCTCCCGCTCACCTGATTCTATCATCTGCCAATAAGAGGGACTGATGCCCAATTCACGCGCAAAGCTTTCTAGTGTAAAGCCTGCTTGCTCACGTAACTTGGGAAGCGCTTGCCAAGACACAAGTTGTTTTTCAGGCGCAATCTCTGCTGGCTCAGCTAGCTGCGCTGCCTGTACTAATTTTTGATACTCTGCCCAAGGTAAAACCGCATACTCAGGTTCGCCATCGCGCGTAATTACTTGCACATTCATCACAATCACCTTTTATTTTGTTGATACAGCTTAGTAATATTGTACTGTGAATAAAAGGTGCAGATACATGTTAAAAGAGCGCGTAATTTTAGTAGACAATTATTGGGATATGACGCCTATTTCTGGCATTGCTTATTACCAGCAGTGTGTCCATTATTTTTCATTGGTTTTTAATGAGGAAAAAGACGACTTTATAGACTCTGATAACTATCAATTGCAAAGGCTCTCGCCTGAAATATTTTCTTTGTGCCAACAAAACAATCAACAATGGCTAAGCTGGCTTACAGCAACCAAGTATCTTCATCCTATTGATTATGCAAAGCAGCGTAAACACAATAATTTTCAGCAAATTTCAACGCTGTATGCTAAACAATTCAGCCAGCAGCAACTACAAACACAAGAAGATTACTGGAGCCGTGAGCAACATATTAATAGCTACTTAGCACAGCAAGCTGCATTTTTCATAAGCGCTGAATTTTCAGGAAAAATTGATGGCACAGATACTTGGGTTACTTGGCGAGAGAGATAAGAAACCCGTAAATAAACTGCGCCCGAAAAGCGAGATAGGCTGTTCGGGTTCAGTTCATAATGCAAGCTGTTAATCTACAGCAGCTTATTTGATTACCTTTTCTTGAGCAGCTTGTTGATCGGCTGCTTCTTGCTCTGTTTCTGTTGGGTTGATATTAATTAGCTCAACCTCAAAAACCAACACAGCATTAGCAGGAATCATTGGCGACGGGCTTTGTGGGCCATAAGCTAAATCACTTGGAATAAAGAATTTAAACTTATCACCTACGTGCATCAACTGTAGGCCTTCTTGCCAACCTGGAATCACAGCACCAACTGGAATATCCAATGGCGTACCACGCTCAACTGAGCTATCAAACACAGTGCCATCAATCAAAGTGCCTGTGTAATGTACTTTTACAATATCCTGAGCGACAGGTTTAGCACCTTTGCCATCACCTTTACTCAGTATTTGATATTGCAAGCCAGATTCTGTGGTAATAATGCCTTCTTTTTTCGTATTTTCAGCTAGAAAATCTTTGCCCGCTTGCGCAGCTTTAGCATTTTCTGCATCCATTTTTTCTTGTAGACGTTTAAACATGACTTCCGAGGCTTGCTGGAGTTCAAGCTCACTTACCTGTGGGTTATTTTTCTTTAAGCCATCCGTAACACCAGCAAGATAAGCATCTACCTCAATTTCTTTGGTTAACTCATCAGGATACATACCTACTGACTGCAAACCTAAACCATAAGAAACCTTTTGCTCTACACTAGCAAAAGCTTCTTTAGCTTGATCACTATTAGCTGCGGCTGGGGCTTGCGCAACGGCTGGGGCTGATGTTTTTACGTCTTGTTCTTGCTCACTGCAACCAGTCAAAACCAAACTTGTTAAAGCAATTGCAGCAGCCATGCGGGTAAGTTTCATGCAAACTCCTAAGTGTTGCGTGTCTTTAAAGGTAAACCAGCATACCACTTACTATTAAGCTGGCGAATCATCTAGATAGCTAATTTGCTGAATGGTTCCTGCTTTATTGTGCTACATCAGCCTATTAATAATAGCCAAGCGCAAGACTGATTCTTTTGCTTATTAGAAAGCGAGGCAGTTTTATGACAGCCTGCAAAGACCAGCTAGAATAGCCGTATATAGGAAGGGGGACGAGGAAAATATGGTGGGTGATGACGGGATCGAACCGCCGACCCTCTGCTTGTAAGGCAGATGCTCTCCCAGCTGAGCTAATCACCCATAATGAGGTTTGGTCTTACGGACTAATAGGCCGAAAATAAAAAACGGCCTAAGCCGTTTCTTGTATTTACTAAGCCTTCTTAGTAAATGGCGCAGCAGATGGGACTCGAACCCGCGCCCCTGGTGTGAAAGGCCGCGCCAGCAAAATATTTTCAATGAGTCTAAAATACTACTAATTGATTTTAATCGCAATTTTATTGCATATTGCCTAAAATCGACGAAGTTAGTTAAGATCAATCAAAGCCATTTATCTGGTCACGGTCACCAAAACCTACATTTTCGATGTCCGGTTTCCGGACGCTCTTAACTTTTGATAGCCAAGGCTGCCACTGCGTAGAATTTTAAGCACATTACGGCGATTACGGGCATTTTGAATGTCATAGTAAACTAACCAGTGCATACCCCCTCCCACTTTACCAGCCATTGTGTTAGCACGGCACTTATAACAGAGCTATTTAATGTTCAGCATCCAATACAAGTGCCTAACAATCCCTAACAAAAAAGCTCGTTAATCAAACCAACGCAACATTACTGCGCGCGCTTTGGCTTTATGCTCATGCTTTATATACTTGGCAACAGCAGTTATAGCGGCGAGCAAGACCGTTAGGTCGTCACTATAACCCACTACAGGAAGCATGTCGGGAATAAGGTCAAGTGGAGATATAAAGTAGCCCAGCGCACCAATAATGGTTGCCTTGGCCCAAGCGGGTGTATCTGCATCTTGCAGAGCGTAATACATTTGCAGTGCTGGCTCAAGAACTGCTTTACCCGCTGTTTTAGCATAGCGCTTTACTTTGGCCCAAAAGCCGCTATCAGTATATGTTTGGTCGTAATGCGGCGATTGCATAGTATTTACCCCTTGCGTTGATTGCTTTACTCGTTAGCTGCAACCATAAGGGAAAGCAATGTCAAAGTCTTAAGGGGTAAGCTTACGGCATGCAGCAAACAGTAGTTACAGCTTGCTGTTAACTGTTAAAGCTGTTTTTAATACAGGAGTTGATAATAACCAAGCCCAAATGAGGTTTTGCCACCAATTTGCATTAGCTGCCCGGCTTGCAACCAGGCCAACGCATGAAATATATCGCCCCTATAGCTGAGCTCGCCCTGTAAGCCACCAAAGGGTAGGTGTTTACTCTGACGGTTGGAGTAGCGCTGCCAGTCTTCAAAATAGACCGGGCTATGCAAAGCCTCATGCTCTCCTAGGGGTACAGCTGTAGTCAGCAATCTGCTGAGCGCCGGATCGGCATTTACCCAGGACCTAACAAGTAACATTAACCTGCGCTGCACTTGGGCAAGTACAAGGCTAAGTGGCGGCACGCCTTGCCTTAGAATTTTGCCTTTGTGTTTGATGCGTAGCGGGGTTTTAAGTTGAAGTACAACTTCATGCTGCACATTTGCAGGAATGGTTACTAGCCAGTCCAGCAAGGGCATAGGATGAATGCCGATACGCAATCCTTGGGGCGTTCGGCTGGCTAAGCTGTGTAGACGAATGGGTATCCGTGTTGGGCCTAAGCCTAATGGGTGGCTGGACATAGCCTCTAGCAAGCGCCCCGCTATTTGCGTAGCGCTGCCAAATAGCGCCAACTCAAAACTCAAGGTGGCTTGCTCAACCACAGCAGTACGCTGGTCATTACAGGCCAAGGCATAAGGTTTGAGCTGCTGTTGCTCATGCTCTGCATACATTAGGTTATACAGCTGGGGGTCCTGTTTGAGCAGTTGCTGCCCGAGCCAGCCATGTAAAGTAGAGCCTTTAAATAGTGGAAGCTCACCGTTTTGCAGTATCTCAAAGGTGCAATGCAGGCGAAGAACCTGCATGTGTGAAGCTACCTGTAAAAGCGCTGTCGCTGCCATAACAGTTTACTACCTATAAAAATGGCTGGCAGTGAGCTGCCAGCCCTGTGTTTATTGAGTGTTACACAAGCTCAGCAGCTGATTAAGCAAGCTTTGCTTTTGCTGGTGTTTAGCCTTTGCCTTTGGTTTTTTGATCTGATTTACTTTGGTTGCTGGGTCTAGGTACCTGGTCAACTCAAAATCACTTACCAGCGCATGCATTTCTTTACATTCTTGCAGGCTCAGACCAGACCCTGCACTGACCGCCTGTTCTAGCAGTTGGGTTATCTCGTTATGACGTGCAGTAACCTGGTTATTTGCATCCTCAGTCGAATTGCCCCTATACCGTTCAAAGTGCTCAATGAGCTCCAAAAACTGCTTAAACAAGGGCGATGCCAACTCTTTTCGCGCTTGCAGCTCGTGTTGGGCCTGTTCTTTATCCAGCTTTTCCTTGGCTGTTTGCATGCTTTCCCGAAGTGTTTGGTCTTTCACCAGCTTGTCAACCAGCTCATCCAAGCGCCCACGCGGTGCATAACCTGCAAGGTTGGCAAGGCTTTCATCACGCGGCAACGGCTGGCCATTTACCATCCAGCCTGGCAAAGCTTTGCGCGAACCCGCTACTTTAGAATTGCTGTAAGTCACCTCGCCAGTCTTTTTTTGCAGAGGCATATAGTTTAGTTTTTTGCCCTTGTTGGCTTCGAGGTCGCCAAAGGCCAGTAAGTGCTGCACCTGTGGGCTGTTTTGCCAGCTTTGCCCCTGCTCATCCTGCGCTGGATACTGGCTGTTCATATGCTCAATAAAGCTTTGAATTAAAGCAGGCCCTTGTGGGTTGCTGTCCGCATTACAGTGCAACTGCTCAAGCTTTGCCTGCAACTGTACTGCGCCTGCGCCTAGGGATTTCCCGTGGCCTAGACCATGGTAAAAGTTTTCACCTGGGTTAAGCGCCCACAGTAATGCGCCCAGTTCAACCGGCTTTAGGTTATGAAAAACAATTTTTCCAGAAAAGCAGGCTCCAGGCGCAAGCAACTCCAGCTTGCTTTGTACATTGACTTTTCTTTCTAAGTCTTCTGGTAAGTGTGCTGTAAAGCCATCTTGGCTTGGGTAGCGCTTCCAGCCTGCCAACTTAGCTCCCTGCTTGTACATGATCAGCTCATCTTTAACGTCACCGTTATTGTGGGTTTGCTCTAGGTAAGCGTTTAGATAGCTGGCTTTGGGCTGCCCTAAAATGACAGGCGGACTTTCCTTTATTTGGCTGGCTGTAGTGCATAACGAATCACTAAAACTAACTCGGCTTTTTAGGCCTGCTCCGTAATCGCGCAAGGTACCAAACATCAGCTCACACAGGTCAAAACTGGCATCGTTGCTAATTAGGTTGGCTTGCTGGGCTTGTGCCAGCTCCATCACGCTGTTGTCATACAGCATTTTGGGCATTTTAGCCAAGCCAATTGCCTGAATGTTGCCCGGTTTACCGCTTTGGATACGAATGAAAACTGGAATGCCGTATTCTGCGTGGCCGTACGTTTTAAGGTAATTGACTAATTCTTCGTCATGGGCGGCAAACATTTGGTTAACCAAGCGTGACGAAATTTCTTGTGGCTGGTTATCAACGGCATAAAACATGTAGTTGAAATTCAGGTCTGGGCTTTCTTTACCCGGACGATAACCCACAAACACTGGAATGCCCTGCTTTGCGCCTGCACCAAGATTAACTGCACAGTCACGGGGCTTATTGTTTCGGGTTTGGTATTTACCCAGCTCAAAAGCAAGCGCCGTCTGGTTTAAAGGTAAAATTTTGTATTTGTCTAGTGTGGTTTGCTCAGGGTTACAGTTATCAATTACAGCTTGGCTACCCTGACTGCGCAGGTAGGTCTTTAGATCCTGACCGTACAGGCGGGTATGGCTGCACTTACGGTACTCCCACTTGGCTTCGGCGCTATTAAATTTGAGCCATGCCGCAACGGCTTCGCCCGTCTTCTGCAGCGCCTTGCTATAAGCTGTGTTGGCACCGCTGATATCACGATAGGCATAGCGGTTATCATCAACCTGCTTGAACTTGGCGAAGGTGGCCGCCTCAAGAAAACTACGCACCATACCTTTTAGGCTGCTACCCGGAATGACAGGAGTGCCATCTGGAGTGCGCGCCCATTTAACCTGTGTTGGCTGACCTTGCTTAGTGACAGATTCCGCACCCACCAAAAGCTCGGTTTTATTGGTCAAGCTAAGCGCAATACTGCCACTAAGGCCATCACGAAACGGGTGGTCATGGCTGACTAAGTGTGCCCAGTCGGGCAAGTACACCCATCTGGATAAGGGGACAAAATGATAAGGGGCCTGTACTTGTGCTTTCATTTTTGCTCCTTGATAAAAGTAAAACCTACAAACTGGCTAGCCACGGCTTGCCAGCTATGGTTTTGTAACTGGAACCAATTGCGGTACAGTGCAGTATTTATGCTGTCAGTACACAGGTCGGTACGCAGCCAGACTAGCTGTTCTCTATAGCAATAGTCGGCTGACTTTGCTTCCTGCATGTTTTGTTTGCTCACCTGGTAGCGGTTCGGCCCCACTAAGCGCACAATTAAACTGTGCGCGCCACTGGTCCATTCTCCCTCTAGCAGCTCTACTAATTCGTTTGGCATTCCCAAAGCGGTACTGCTACGAGTTTGGTGCCAGCCAGTAGCGCTATGCCAGTCGGCCAACTGGGCGGTCAATTCCTCTGCGGTACAAAAACTGTTTTCGACACTCAGGCTTGCGCTATACAGTTCAGGCAAAGCACAGCCTAGGTCATCCACGATCGAAGCGCTATTTCTCAGATTTTCGTAATGTGTAAGGGCTGAATTCATGCCTGTGCCTCCTGCGGTTGAATTTGTTGCCATTGAATATCCCAGCTGCCACCCTGTTTGTGCATGACCAGCGAGCTGCCGCGTCCACTGCCAGCACCCAAAGGCAGTAAGCCACTTTTAAGATCGGTCAAGGTTGCTTCCAGCGCCTGTTTTAGTGGTTCACTGAGCTGGGTTCCAGGTACCAGATGCAGCTTTAAGGTAAATTCCGGCTGCCACAGCAACTCTTCGCTGTACAGTGCACCCTGGCGTACGCCACCGGTAAAGCGATCAATGCTGGTATGGGTACGTATGGTTGGGGTAACGCTATCCACCACTACATCCTCAACAATTAGACGGCCAGCTTGAGCACGGTTTTCTTCCTGGCTTGCATCGCCCAGCAGCTGACGTAAGTCATCTGGGCGCTGCTCCCAGCTTGTATGACTGGCTTGTTCCATATCTTCGGCAAACTGTCCGCTTAAGCGACGGTAGTGATAGGCCAGCCGGTGCGCCAGCATTCCTTTAATACTGCTACCACACAAAACAGCTTGCGGGCTGTCGTGCCAAAGGCCGTTGGTTCCCTGCCAACCGATATAGGGCTCGCTGTAGGTAAAAGAGTCTGTATGTTCGCTGGCCTTATCTGCATACAGCGG
This sequence comes from Pseudomonas sp. F1_0610, assembly GCF_047470865.1. Classification (NCBI taxonomy): domain Bacteria; kingdom Pseudomonadati; phylum Pseudomonadota; class Gammaproteobacteria; order Pseudomonadales; family Pseudomonadaceae; genus Pseudomonas; species Pseudomonas sp. F1_0610. Next base: position 35,517 of record NZ_JAZDRH010000017.1, on the reverse strand, counting down.
GCGGCTACCCTTGCCACAGCGCCAGGTATCCAGGGCCTGTAACTGCAGGGTGGCAAAGGGCTGCGCTGCTGTTTGTACCAGTTGATTTTTAACCGGCAAGCTGCTGCGACGCATAAATGCCGTTAGCAGTGCGCCTGCTTTGGGGTTTTTAGCCAACTTCAGCTTTTCGCTATGGCTGGCAACCACCTTAAAACGCCCCAAGCCATTACGGGTTGAAGCGCCAAGGGCAAACAACGGATGGGCCAGTAAGTTTTGTAACTCCAACCACTGCGCCTCATGTGCTTCATCGCCTTGCCAGCGCACATCAATACAAAAGCGCACGCCTTTGGGCAGTAGTATTTTGTCGTACTTGCCATGCTCTTCTGCTACGCCACGGTCATTGATGCGCACATGATCTCGATAGTGGGGGCGCACATCCTGCAAACGCCTGAGCAAATCGTCTTTATTGATCTTTTCTGCTGACAGCAAGCCAAGTACAACCTCACCTTTGCTATCCAATAACAAACCGTGCTGGATATGTAGCTTGGGCGCCAGACTGCTGTGCATGTCTTGCTCTAAACTGCCAAACCATTGGTTTTCTATAGTCTCACCTAAGGCATTTCGAGTTAGGTGTCGCCACACCCCGGTGATCGCCGTGGCGGGAATATACGGCAGTTCATTAGCATCCCGCGCCAGCTGTGTATCAAAACCTGTTTCGCGACGCCCGCTACTAATGGCCATAGGAGCCGTGGTTTCTATAATGTAGCGGTTTAACCAAATCGTGCTCATGCCCTGACTCCTTGTTGTGCCGTCGCGTTAAACTTTTTGTATGCCTGTAGTCCCTGATAATCCGACAAGTCAAAACGACAGAGTTGCTCCAGCAGTCTGCGCATGGTTTGGCTGTTAAGCCCACCCAGATGTTCTTTGGCAAAGCGGGCAAAAGTAACCAAGCCTTGTTCGTCCTGCCAGCTTAATCCCCAGCCCAACTCGTCATTTCTCTCTTTGCAAATTACGGTGCTGTTTTGAGGTTTTTGTCCTTGTTCATACTCAAAAGCGTATTGCTGCCAATTTTGGTGTTTTTTCACCAGCTCATCCAGCCGACGCCACTGGCTACTACTTGGCCCCGCCTGATATTGGTTAGGTAGGCTGTTGTAATCCCGAGCTTTGACATAAGCCGCACAGATTTTCTGATGTAGCTGACCAATTAGCTGTTCCATGTCCTGTAGCAGATTGCTTTCACCAAGTTGATTATTAACCCAGTGTAGCAAAGCTGTTGTTTCAACTTTTACTGCAGGCTGTGCCACTGCTGCCAACTTGATGGGCGTAAACAATTGACCTTGCGGCTGTGCTTGCAGTGCCCAGGTCGGATTCACCTTAATCCAACCCAAGCCTTGCTGACGGTTGGCACCTACCCCATGGCTAGCCAGTTCTTGCAAAAGCTGCGTACTGGCTGGCTGCTCCAGTTCGTAAACCAGCACACTACCTGCGGCAACCAGTTGCTGTTCGCTATCTAGGCCATTACGCGCTCGGTTAAATCTGCGCACTTTGCGGGTACGGATGAAGCTTTTTTCTGCATTTAGCGTACCGCTCAGCTGAGTATGTAGCTCGGATGCTGCGGGCGTAAAGGTTGGGCTACCCAGATGATTAAAAAACTGGGCATCACTTAAACACCAAATCACTAGGCTGTTACCCAGACTAGCCACCTCAGGCGTCTGGGGCTGCTGTGCAGAGCAGCTAAGCTGAATCCGGCCAAACTCACTTGACCGGGAACGGCCCACGCTAAGCTCTCCATTGAGCAAGGGTTTGATCAGTTCCAAAAGCTGCGCATCGTCACTTTCTACCCAGCCGCCAAACTCCTGCCCTGCCTGTATGGTTGTATAGGTATAGAGTTGTCCGTCTTTGACTCGCAGACCTTCATCCAACGCTGTGCGAGTGGTAAGTCCTTGGTTAACTTTAGCCTCCTGCAACTGATGGCTGATATAGCCTTCGCGACACTGCTTATACTGCAGCCCAGCGTCACGCACAAAGCTAGGGGCGGCATGGTTACTTAATGCAGCGCTGTCATGCTTGGTACTATGCCAAGCAGCTGGCATAGGCAAACAAATTTCATCATTTACCAGCGGGTAAGCCGGTCCAAAACGACAAGCACCCGAATGAAAAACAGCAAAGCTTTGCGCATCGTCAAGCTGGTTATACAACCTGCTGGCTATAGCTCCTAGCAATGCGCTGCCGGGAATATGATCCAGCCCAAGGTGGTTATTGGTGGTTGCTGTGCTTTGGCTTAACACCAGGGGCTCTTTAGTGGTTAGTCGATAATAAAGACGCATTACTTAGTCTCCCTGTTCAAGCTGAAAACAGCTTCGCCATAACCACGGCGGCGCTTGCCGCCCACTGCTGTAATCAGCGGTAGCGACAGCTTCAACCAGTTCAAAAACAATTCACTTTCTTTAGCCTCGGCATGGATGCGCAGCTTGGCAGTTAAAGTCATTGGCACTACAGCTTCCATAGAGCGCAATGAACCATCCGCTGCTGCACCAGTGGCGTGGTCAATGGCGGTGTTGTAATCAATGCGATATAGCAGCTTTACGGCTTGGGGATGCTGGGCAAAATAAGCCTGCTCGCCTTCGCTAAGGGTGGCACTGGATACTTCCAAAGCCCCTTGGCTGGCTAGGTCGGTCCCCTCTTTGCCAAACAGTTTGTCGAGGTCTGCCTGTGTTAGCTGTTCCAGCCACTGCAGCTGCATGCTTTCAGTACAAGCAGCACGCAACAACCCCTTAATACTTTTGCCATTAACCAAAGGTAAGCCCGAGTGGTCGCGACTAACTAGGCTGTCCGCATAGGCTCCACCTTCACGTCCCGATCCAAGATGCCAAGGAGTAAGAATTTCAATTATTAATTCTGCGCTTAACTCAGCCATGGGAAACCTCCTTGGTACTGACTGGGGCATTAAAGTGTGCGTAGGTAAGCAAGTCGGACAGCCAGGTTGCTGTGCTGCGATCCGCCAACCAGGGGTAAGCAACCCAGAGCCTGGCGGCGTCTACAGAGTGCTTGTTTTGCAGCTCTAGCATCCGTTCGTATATGCGCTGTGCTTCTAGCAAATCACCATTGGCTAGATGGGTGGCCATTTGGCGGAACTTAGCCACCGATACCGGTAAGCTGTTGCCAGATTGGTCTTTTTCTCTGGCTTTATCCGCTAACGTACGCAACAGTGCTAGGCTGTTCAGCGCATCTTCATCCTGCTCTAGCAAATAGCCACCAAGCGAGCTGGTAATTTCTCCCCTGCCTGTATGAAAGTGCTGAGTTTGGGCACGCAGTTGTTTGATATCCTCGGCCAGCGCGTTACTAATACGATAAAATGCCAAGGCCGCAGGTCCCACATTGCTATCCACCTGCTTGGTTGCAGCTTTGGCTTCTTGACATAGCCCCTCCACCAGCTCGTGGCAGGTAGTAAAGGGGTGACTGGCCTTGTGATACAAAATGCCGCCACTGGCGGTTAAATAAGGCTTGATGATGCCTGTATCTTTTAAGTGTTTCTTGTACAAACCTGCCAGTTCGTCCTCGGATATTTTCTTAAATGCACTGCAAAACTGTTCCGCGTAGCCAATAGCCAGATCTGCCTGACACAACAAGGTGATATCATCGCCACCCAAAACCACAGGGCGCATCGGCAAGATGTCGTTTTTTTGTGCCGAGCTACTGTTCATATACAACCACTGGGTGGCCACTGCTGCCGCTTTTTCTGTTGCATTTGCCAATGCGTTAGAAAACCGCCTAAAGGCACGGCTGTATAGCTCTGTGCTCTGGCCTGCCAGTTGTTGCTGCAAGGCGCGGAGCAGTAAGCCCAAACCATTACCATCTATGTGAATTAGAGCTAGGTCACGTACTACTTCCCGCTCTGTATCCTGCGCCTGGAAAGCAGGAAACTGCTCAGTATCCAAAGGAAACTTTAGGTTGTCTGGCAAGCCGCCTTCGTCATGTGTACCACCAGTAAACTTGTCGAGCAAAGTATCTTTGCGCAACCCTAAAAAGCGATAAGCCTGACGATGATGCTCTGTATCCACATCCACCAGCTCATCACTGTTTGTGTGCACTTCCTTTAGCGCCTCAGGTGTCATAGGTACCGCAGTCATGCCGGTACGGTTGGCATTACGGCACACCGCAGTTGCCCAGGGAAATTTAACTCTAGGGGTATTGCGTGCCTGTGCCATTAAAGAGTGGGCACCTTCCATTGCCTCAGGCAAGTCAGCACCGCTGGTTAGTGCATCTACAAACTCCATCCCAGGAAACAGTTGCTGCACAACTAGCGTCCAGCTACTACGCAGCTGCTGAAGCGGCTCAACATTATGGCAAAACGCATAAAAAGCCCCGCCTTTACAACGGGTAAAGCCAATAGTGTTCCCCTCCACCTGCATATCAGCATCCAGCAGGTTGGAGCTTAGCTGCGCTGCCTGCAAAACCCTATTTAACGTACTGTGCGGGGTATCATCCACAAGGCGGTCAAGGCGCTCGCTGGCAGCGACAAGGTCTTTTAACTTGCCGCTACGAAAAATATAGGCCTGAATTGACTTAGCCTCAAACAAGTACACATGCATACTTATGCTCCATTTTATAGTGGTGACTAGGCAGCTCTGCGTGCTATCCATGTGTCAATTACAAATTCGCTCATTTAGGGAGGCACTGCATAATGTTGGCGAGACAGCTAAAGCATCGCTGCTAATTATTCAGTGCTTTCTTGGCCCTGTTACTTGAGCTTAATTGTGATGGCCTCTACGGGTAGGTCGATATAAAAAGGCTTACCCTTGCCCTCTTGTACTATGGCGACCCTAGCGGCAAGCTCAAGTCCCAATTCTTTCTTAAGGTTTGTATTGAGTAGTGACTTAACCTGTTGAAAAAAATCTTTATCAACATCCAACTCCTGCTCATCTAGGTCGTCAAGCTCTAGGTTTGGCTTAACCTGCAGGTACAGCTCGCGGAAGTCATCGGTTAGCTGATTAATATGACGGGCTTCTTCTGCTGTGATGCTTTTGTCATCCAGTGTTTTTCTGGGTGCCTGAATGCGGCCTTTATCTTTAACGTGGTAGTCAGCAAACAAATGATAAAATGCAAACTCGCGCGGCGGCAAAGTAATGGAAAACTTGTCGTTTACCTTAATGCTGGCTGAGGCTACATCCAGCTCAATGCTAACGTCGCTGAAAGACTCGTTAATTTTCTCTACCACCTGGCTAAATTTTTCACCCGTCAACAGTTGGTGCTGTTTATTAATGGCGTCTTTCATGCGCACAAACGGAATTTTTGCCAACCAAATACGGGCATCACGGGCCGGACCAATCACCTTGCCATCGCGATCCAACGCAAATGCACTAGCGTTCCGTGACGGATAATAGAAGTTGGTGGCTGGCTCATAGCGCTCGTCAACCAAAACATGCGACATGCAATCTTGAGCACGGCCGTAAAGTGACAACGCATAGCCAGCATAAAAACCCATGGTTTTACGGCCACCGGCAATAGACACGTGCAGCGCAACATTTTCGTCAGAAGTAAACTGACGAATTTTTTCACACACAAAGTCAGCAGCCATCTCGTTATCTTCTGGCGTTTTCAAATCTGTCAACGCAACACCATCGCTGCCTAGAATGGCATGTAAGTTTGCTGGGCTAAAATCTACGGCTGCCAGATCGGAGTACTCTGCTTGCATGGCAGCAAAAACACCTTGCTCAAATAAACGTCCACGAACCTGGTTCAAGCCGTGCTCAGTACTGACCACATGAATCTCGTTGGGTATCCATTTGTCGTCATTGTCAGAGTCGCAGGCTAGCGCCCACAGAGTTTCTGTCACAATCTGCGGGGTCATTCCAGTTACCAGAAACAAAATATTTTTAGCCATTCAATTTTCCTTGTATGCTCAACATCCAGCTATTTATTCAAAACTAAGTGGGCCTAGATTGCCAGAAAAACCATGAGGTTTTGTGTTCACAAGCTTACGTAGCAAAACAGTCTTAGTTAATAAGATGTTTTTTCGAGCTATTATGTCCTCATGAGCCCCAAAGTTACAGCATAAGGACCCTACACATGACCACCTGGTTTATTAGCCAAGCGCCCACTGCACTCAAATGGATGCAAACCAACCATATTCATTTCGACCAACACCTAGCCAGCTTCTCTAGCCAGTCCATGGCCAAGGGTGACACAGTAATTGGAGCTTTAACTCTTGAGCAAGCGGCTGAAGTTTGTGCCCTTGGGGCTAGTTACTGGCACCTAAGCCTGCCTAAAGAAGATCATGAGCAGGCCAAACTTAGCGCCTTTGATGTGGTCAAAAATCCCACAGCTCCCTATCCTGCTCTGCAAGCACAAACTGTGTCTCCCAGTACAGCCAGCCAATCTCAACCTGCAGCCGCACCACAGGGTTTCGCGAAGAATCCAAGCCAACTGTGGATGGACATCAGCAATAAGCAGAGTGTTTTCACCTCTACCCATGCTGAATGCTCCTAGCTTGATATATTCATCTATATCAAAGTCTTGCGTGGTGCTAGCAGACTCATCGAGTAGTACGACTTGCTGAATACGATGCAGCGCAAAGTGACGCAGATTGCCATACTCACCTACATGAGCAATCAGATAACTAACCAAATGACGTGCCACAAGCCCAACCGAATGGAGCTGATATCGTCCAACCGCTCCTTTATTGCGGCTCAGATAGTCGATCAGGATTTGTTCTTTACCCAGCAAAGCCTTACTAATCAACCGCCAAACCTTTGCATTCACTGGCACTGGAATTTGGGTCCTAGCATTGGACAACGCTCTAACGCTACGAGCCCAGTGCGTAAGACTATTGCTGTTCAGGCCCTGAAGGTGTTGTCGCGCGGCCGTAAACTGAGGCATCAACAGGTCTGTAATGCTTGATGGTAACAAGGTTCGCAAATAGTCTTCAGATAGGCAGAGTGTGAGTGCTGTTGGTGTATCCAACCCTAGCAGAGTAAGATAAATATCCTCAGAAAAGCTCCAGCGGAACGGTTTTTCACTCTCATCGCACACCAGCGGGAACTGCAAAGAAAGCCGATCTTTTAAATCTCGCTGCACTGAACGCAAGCTCGCTTGAAATCCACGTTCGGCCAACTTCTCTTGGAGTGTTGTGGTAGCAATGCGTCCCAGCTGCCGTGGGATTAGCTGCAGGATTACTATCTGCCTTAGCAAGAGGGCTTTCAGCTCGGCCATATCGTTTCCGCTCAACTCTTCTTGATAAAAAGCACCAAAATCCATTTCAGTGTAAAGTTGATGTCTAAACGTTGGTTAGTCGAAAAGGCTGGCAATGCCGCCAATGATGCCACCGGCTACAGCTAGCGGAACCACAACCGGTGCAGCGACTAGGCCAACAGTGGCAGCGCCGATTGCAACTGTGCTTGCTGTAGCAGCACCAAGTACTGCGCCAGAGCCGGTTGCTACTGCAGTACGGCCTGCGGAAACCTCTGAGGTGCCGGTAATAGTCTTGGATAGCGTGTTACCAGCTAGGCCTACGGAAACTGCTTTGGAAATGAACATAATTTGTTGCCTCTATGTGTGTTTGTGTTGAACATAGAGTAGACAGAAAAGCCCTGCCACAAGAAAACCGCAAACTTACGACACCTAGCTCAACACTAACGAAGATTTGCCAATACCTGTCTTCACTAAGTAGCTAAAGAGTTGGAGGTAATAGATTTTTCTAATCTGGGCATAACAAATCTGAGTTTGGAGCCGAGCTCAAGAAGCTCTTCAACGAATCCAGTATTCCTAATCTCCAAAGTATTCTTGCCACCAGTTCTGTACCTTGGCTCTTAAGCTTTTAGCTTGCCCAAATGACAACTGATTATTGCCGCATTCGGGGCAGTAGTGCTCTATGGAGGATAACTGTTTTTTGATTTGCTCAAGGGATGGCTGGCAATCAAGCGTGCGCTGGAGCTTTTTCCAACCACACTGCTAGCACACAAGATAATAAGGCATTTGGCGTGTGACCATAAGCACCTCCACATATGTGTTTTGCACTCATCGTGCTAGATAAGATGATTACAACACAGCTCTGCGTCACTTGGTGTCGCGACCGTGCTATCTAGCAAATAGTCGCATTATCAGAGATACAAACGCTCTTCATTATTCTCAAGCTCAAGCGCCGAAATACGTGGTCGCCTGCAGTGATATTTTAGACGGCTTTTGGTGACCAAAGCGGTCGCCACGTAGCAAAAAGTGAATCCCGTTTTTTTAGCGGCTGCGAAAATGGTCACCATTTGGTCAGCAACCTTAAATTGCTCAAAAAACAGACAGCCGATTTTTCTACAGACAAGAAAAAACCCTTAGCTTTCAACAAGCTAAGGGTTTTTAAATATGGCGCAGCGGACGGGACTCGAACCCGCGACCCCCGGCGTGACAGGCCGGTATTCTAACCAACTGAACTACCGCTGCATATAAAGTGGTGGGTGATGACGGGATCGAACCGCCGACCCTCTGCTTGTAAGGCAGATGCTCTCCCAGCTGAGCTAATCACCCACGATTGGAAATGGCGCAGCGGACGGGACTCGAACCCGCGACCCCCGGCGTGACAGGCCGGTATTCTAACCAACTGAACTACCGCTGCATTTCCAGATACTTTGTTGAGCGAGTGGTGGGTGATGACGGGATCGAACCGCCGACCCTCTGCTTGTAAGGCAGATGCTCTCCCAGCTGAGCTAATCACCCTTCGTCTCACAAAGTGGTGCGTATAATAGTCATCTCCCCCTCACTTGGCAAGCCCTAATTTAAAAAAAATGTATAAACATTCCAAAGACTTAACTCGCCATGGAACAAGGCTTGGAGAAAAGCGTCTGAAGGTCAATAATGAGCGCTTGATTTGAATGGAGTTTTCCCGCATGTGGTTTCGCAGCCTACTTATTTATCGTATCACCCAAGAACTAGCCTTAGATGTGCAACGCCTAGAAACTGCTTTAGCTCGCAAACCTGCCATTGCCTGTGGAAGCCAAGTTGAATCTACTTATGGTTTTGTTTCCCCTTTAGGTAAAGAAGATCTACCTTTAGTGCATGCTAGCCAACAATTTTTGCTGATTAGTGGACGCAAAGAAGAACGCCTTTTACCGGCGAGCGTTGTACGTGATGCCGTCAAAGAAAAGGTCGATGAGCTTGAAGCGGCCCAAGCCCGTAAAGTCTATAAGAAAGAACGTGATCAAATTAAAGATGAAATCCTCATGGATTTAATGCCCCGCGCCTTTGTACGTAAGAGCCACACTTTTGCGGCTATTGATATCAAACAAGGGCTAATTTTTGTTGATACATCCAGCGCCAAAAAAGCAGAAGAATTACTCTCTACTTTACGTGAGGCCTTAGGCAGCTTGCCTGTACGCCCTCTCAGTGTGAAGCAAGCACCTAGCGCTACCTTTACCCAATGGGTAAAGCAACATCATGCAAGCCATGGATTGCATCTGACAGATGAATGCGAACTACGCGATACCGCAGAAGATGGTGGTGTGATTCGTATTAAGCGTGAGGATTTAGCCAGTGAAGAAATTCAAAACTTCCTCGCCGCTGGAAAAATAGTGACACAGCTTAGTCTTGCATTTGAAGATAAGCTTAGCTTTTTAATGGACGACAAACTCAGTATTAAACGCCTGAAATTTGAAGATCTCTTACAAGATCAGGCTGAACACGACGGTGGCGATGATGCACTGGGGCAGTTTGATGCCAGCTTCACTTTAATGATGCTGACGTTAAGCGAATTTATTCCAAATTGGATCGAAGCCTTAGGTGGCGAGGAAGTACCTCAAGGTATTTAACATCTCTGTCTAATCCAACAAAAGGCTGATGAATCGCTAATCATCAGCCTTTTATTTTGCATGGATTATTTCCAGTAGACGCATACACTCTACATACTTAACCTTCTGGTTATAAAAACAAGTCTGTACTCCGCTATATGAAACACCTTATGTTTTCTTTATTTTGCGCCAAATCAAGGATTAAAAACCTTAAATATTCAATATCCGTGCAACGTGCTAAACTTCATTTTTATTCTGCCGCTCAAAGGAACTGACTCATGCGAAAAATACTAACTGGCTGCCTTGTGCTAATGGCATTTGCTCTTACTGGTTGTGGACAACCTGAAGTTCCAAGCTGTGATTCAAAAGATGTTCAAGAATCATTAAAAACTAATATTTTAGATGCGGCTAAGAAAGTTAGCTCTGCGCCAGTGGTGTTGACTATTGATAAAGTCACAGCGCTTGACCTTGATACAAAAGCGCAAATTAATAGCTGCAAAGTGGACATACAATTAAAAGTTGGTAATGAGCCCCCTGCCAAAGCCTATTTCAAATATGAAATTACTTGGTTAGACCGTGATGCTAGAAGATTCCAAGTACGCATTACTGATCGTGGCGTTCAGCAGTAAATGAGATAGAAGCTAGCCTACTTGTACTAACTTAGTAGTGCTAGCTTAATTACCTTAAATAGCATTTATGTTTTTTAAGGTAATCCAAAATGCAACACAAGCAAGCAGACAAACAATAACAGTTAAAATTTGTTTTATTTTTTTATGTTTAACCTGATTTACCAACATTATAAATAAAGCAGATACCATGGCTGCTGTTACTAAAGAAATGCTCATTACTCTGACTTTTTCATGGTTTTGAGTAAAGACTGCAACAAAGACCAAGCCCAACCAAAATCCAACCAATGCGCCTAATAGCCCCGTAAAAAACTTAAGCATAACTTCCTCCTTTAGTTATTCATGCTGAGTTGATAACGCTCTCCTTTTTGCCAGCGTTTTAAATTCGTTTTTAATGTCCAAAACCATGGGCTGCCGTTGGCGGGCGTATTAATCATGTAATGCACGCTGGCATGCTGATCAAGCTGGCTTACAAACTTAAAAGCAGGGCCAAAGCTAAAAGGCTTATGTTGGCCTTGATTTGCACTTTGGCTAGAGGTTAAGAAATCGGTATTTTGCCGAGTGGCGTGGATAGTTTCTCGATTGCCACCGGTAAAGGGCGCTTGCAAGGTAAATAGCCAAGCCAAAATTTTTGGCTTTTTCAGGGTATGTGCAAATGCCATTGTGGCTTTCAGATTCGGCGCTTGCTGGGCATTACTAAAGGCGGTACGCACCAATTGAGTAACCACTTGTGCATAGTTTTCTTGCAGTTTGGTTTGCTCAACGGTGTCCACCCAATCCTGCAAATGATGTTGCAATACATCAATCACACACCAACGAAAACTAGGCCAAAAATCACAATATAAGGCTAAGCGTTTTTTGCCGATAACAGGTGCGAAAATAAGCACAGCTAGCTGGTAAATCCAACGTTCAAACAGTTGTGCTTGAGCTATTTGCCGCGTATCGCCAGACCATTGTGTCAGCTCACAGTTTGTAGCAAGTTGCGCTAATAAAAAAGCAAGATGCTGCTGGGCAAAACCATCTATTTTGTCATCTTGAATCTGCATACATTGCTGTGCACTCACTTTACCTGCTGCAAGCAATTGCTGAATACGTTGTGCGCGTGTGGGGGGATGCCAGCGATTAGAAATAGGATGCTTATTGGCTAACAGCGCCGAAGAATACTGATTGGCATACAGCACATAGCCACAAGCTGGATTATGTTCTTGCGGCAACTCATCAAAGGATAAATAGCCCTGCCATGCACTGGCAGGCTGCTGCGCATTTTGCAGTAAAGCGCCTAAATGCTGGCTCGCTTGACTAGCGGTACGTCGTGGTAATAAACCTACTGCATGTAAACCAATATCGCCATGAATATCAGCATAGCCAGCCATCATAGGTGCATTATAAATACGGCTTAAACCCGCTTTAAAGCTGGTCCAATCATGGCATTTAGCTAAGTCATAGAGCGTGATGTCGCCCATCGAATTATCTAACGCAGGCCAACGCAAAAACATAACGTAATTTTCATTAACACTCAGCACACGTCCATATTTAAAACTATAAGTTATTAACTCTGCGCTAGGTTTATTTTTAATTTGAATATATTGCTTATGTGCCTCTAGCGGGAAGCTTTCACCGCAGGCTTTAAGTGTCATTGCATTCCAGTCGACTTCGGCATAGGCAAGGTCCTGGTTATCTGCCATTAGACCTACCATTCCCCATGCCGCTTCCTTATTGCGCCCAACAACAATACCAGGAATACCTACAAAGTTTGCCCCAAACACCGACAGGCCTTCTTTACTTTGAATATTAAACAGCAAGCTAAAATTAGGATTGACTTGCCCCATATGCGGGTCAGAAGCCAGCAAAGGCTTGCCATCTTCAGTGTGAGTACTGCTCACTGCAAAGACATTAGAACCTGTATCAGGTGAAGATAATCCCAACAAAGTTAAGCCTTTTAACGCATCCTTTAGGGCCTGCTCGGCTTCTTCGCTGCGCTGGTGATATTCTGGATACTGCAAAGGTGGTAAGTTTTCACCTTCGAAGCTAAAGGTAGCAAAAAGCTGCCTGGCCTGCGTTGCTGTTAGGCGCTTGAGCATATGGGTATGAAAAATTTCATACTGCCATGCTGAATTAATAAAGTATTTCAACTGCGCCAGTACATACACATCTAACTCAGTAAATGGCTCAGGCATATAGCCTAATAAGCGGCATTCAATAGGCTGTTTTACGCCTTCGTGTAATGCGGTATTCAAGCCTTCCACGTAGGCTTGTATTTGTAATCTTTGTAATTCAATGACACCTGCTTGCGCTTGTGTTTGACAACGTGCAACTTCACGCTCAGCTAATTCTGTAAGATTCAAACGACGTTGAAAGACATCGGTTTTACGCGCACCAGCACCTAGTATTTCACACAACTGCCCTTTGGCAATACGTCTTGATAGATCCAGTTGCCATAAGCGCAAATGCGCTGTCGCAAAACCTTGCCCCCAAAATGCCGCTAAATCGCTGTCTGCCTGAATATCTACACGCTCCTCACGTAGCGCTAAGCTCAGTGCACCATAGGGGCTTTGCCGTTTGAACTTCATAGCCCTGCCTTATTTTGCTCAACTAAATGCTGCATGTACTGCGTTAGATCTTGCTCAACATCACCAGCATCCCAACCTAGTTCTGTCTGTGCTTTACGGGAGGAATAAAGGTAAGTACTGCCATCTAATATATTTACTAGTTCTTTATTAAGCGGCACCTTGACGCCTAAACACGCCAATGGCTGTAATACGTACAGCGCTTTTTTTAGAGAAGCTAAAGCGAGTTTTTTAGGTTCAGCTATGCCGGATAACTGACTTAACAGCGCAAAAAGCTCGGGCATGGAATAGTCTTTACCAGTAAATAAATAGTCTTCACCTAAGGGCTGATCGAACAAACTTACTAAGGCGGTTACCACTTTATCCACATGACATAGCTGAAAACGGCTAAAGGTATCTGGTTGAACAGGAACTTTTCCTTGCAGAAATTGCTTTAGCCCTTGGGCAAGATCAGATTGGTCTTTTTCACCAAATACTCCGCCTAAAATAGCCATAGTTAGTGGCAAACCTTGTTCACGCAAGGCTAATAACAGCTGATGAGCCATATGCTTGCTTTGTTCATAATAACTACGAAAAACTGAATTATGCTGCGCTGTTTCGGTATGCCATTGATAATGCGTTTCGCCTAAAGCAGCGGTAGTACTGCTATAAATAAACTGCTCAACACCTGCATGTAAAGCAGCTTTAGCTAAACTTAGCGTGCCTTGCACATTGGCTAAATACATTTGCCGTCGCTGTTTGGCTTGAGCTAAACCTAGCCGATAATCAGCCGCCAAATGCATAACTTTAGTTTGTGCTAAATAGCCTTGATAACGCTCAGGCTGGTTTAGGTCGCCCACCACACATTGAACCTGCCCCCGCCATTCAGGCGCTAACTTATTAGCCTCGCGCACCAACAGTATCACCTGATAATTGTCTTCCAAAAGTCGACTTAACAAGTGCGATCCGATAAATCCAGTTGCGCCTGTTAGAAAAATCTTTTTCATAAGCGTTCATCTTGATAAAAGTTAACTAGTGCTGCTAGCTCAAAAAAACCATCATGGGCAGCGGTCAAAGGGCGCTGATGCATTTGTGCTAAGGGACAAAGTCGAAAAAAAGCAGACGGCTGCCAATTTAAATTGCCCACCACACCTAAGGTTTGCAAGCTATCCCCCCAGCGCTGGGCGGCTTGATCAAGCAACGTGGCGGCTGGGCCTAGGCAAATATTTAGCCCTTGTTTAAACCATAAGTCAGGCGCAAGACCCCGACTAACACTGATCCCCCAGCCTGTTTCAGGGCTAAAAGCGCTGCTGATTAATCGCGCATCGCAACGCTGTAATAATTGCAACTGCTGATAATGGCTGGCTTGTACTAATTTAGACTCAGCAGCAAGCGGATGACGCTTTACCAATTCAGGGGTTAAAGCCGCCAGTAGTTCATCTAGCGAAATAGCCTCATCTATTACAATAAATTGAGGCGAACTACAGACTTGTTGCGAAAAAACACTTACAACCTGCATTAGCTGCTGAACAATCTGAGGATTTATTTGCATTAGTACCGCAGCACTAATCTTAGGGCCGTACTCAATCAGGCGAGCAGGATAGCTTAATCTATGTCGATAATACTGCATTAAGGCTAAGCTACCGGCCAATAACAGCCCATTAAAGGAAGCTAAATCAGGTTCATTAACAGTATCTTCACTTTGCCAATCGAGAATGCTCAGCTGCTCATCTGTTAGCTGTAATTGTGCTTTGCACCAATACAGCAAAGGCTGGCTATGGCGCGCTTTCACTAGGATTTGATTGCCTGTAATAAAAGCAGCTAAAACAGCTAGCAAGCTGCCAATTACATCTTTTTCTGAAACAACAATAAGCACACGACCTAAAGGCCGCCAGCAGGATTTGCCGAGCTCGTGCTCAACCTTAGTTAACAAGGCGTTATAGCTTAGTTCTGTTAAATAAGCACAACAAAATGCCTGAGTTTCAGGATCTTTTGCCAAGCGAAACTGACCTTTTGCCAGGTTTGCACACAGCTTAGCCACTTGTTGCAAACGCTGTTCAATCACGCTAATGCCTCTTGCGCGCAAATGCCTTCATTGGTCGTGGCTCTACCTAAAAATTTAAGATAAGGCTGAGTATTCCCGCAACCACAATGCTCGCCTAGGCAGCCTAAATCCTCAGTGACTATGTCATGTGCAGGAATAGATGCAAAAAATGGATTTTGTAAGCGTATTAAGCCTTGCTCTCCAGCCTCTAACTCTTGCTGGTTAGCACCTTGTACAAAAAAACGCGAATACACAGGTTGATGAAAATGCCCCAAAGGACAGGATAGGTAGTGCAACGGATGTTCCGTCATGCCATACATGTCGCGAATATCAAGCATTGGTGTCTGTAGATTTTGTGCTAGACGCTGCAAAATTTGCCCACGCTCCATGGTTTTGGTCAACCCTTTCCAGCCACCTCCTGTAATCCCTTTTATCGGTTGCTTAAACTCAATGGGCTGCGGTAATGCCAAGGCAAGCTGCTCAAAAAAGACGGTTAAGCCAAAAATAAAAATAGGTTCAGGTTCTTGCGCCCAAGTCGTTAAAGTCTTAATGGCAAGTTCAGCATCAAACACAGCTTCTGGATTAACTGCAAAAACCAAGGCTTTATTGGGCGCTGCTGCGGTAAATTTTAGAAAAGCCGTTGCATAACCAGGAAAATCACCCAGTTGTGGATTGGGGGACAACAATAAGAATCGAGCGGGCTGGCTTGAGTAAAATCCATTTTCAATAAATAGCGCCAGCATACCTTGGGTAATGCGTTGCATACTGCCTTTATCAAAAAAAACCTCAGTAGCTCCTGTTTTCCCAGTGCCTGAACTAGACAACCACTGTCCTTCTTGTTCTACAGAAGTGGCTAAATCCAGCTTTTTAAATAAGCCTACAGGAATACTTGGACGCTGCTCCCCTACCCAGAGCTTGGCATAATTTGCATTACGGGCTTTATGCCAAACATCTGCTTGCTGCATGGCCTGCGTAAATAAATCCTGCTGTTCTTGGGTTAATGGCTGATAAAGTTTTTGTGGACGAGCCAATTGGTCAATCGCCGTGAGTGCTTGCATTTGTACGTCCTAATTTTGCTGGCGAACTGTTGCTATATCAAAAGCTATGGCTTTTAAGTTACGACCATAATTGATCAAGCTACGATGATCTTTGGCCTGCCCTACCAACATATAACGTTCGCCATAAGGAATATTTTGATAATCGCGCACAAAACAGCCGTTAGGTTGCTCGGCAAAGTCTTCCATGGGAAGGTGATCATCACCTTTAGCTAAAGCTAAATGCTGTAACTCAGGTGCATGCTGTCGTATTTCTGCAGCGCTACTGAGCAAACGCTTACCGAGTACTACGGCTTGTAGAACAGCTTGATTGGCATCGCCCAAATACCAAACCTGTGGAATACGAGCGATTTTTTCTTTAGCTGAGTTAATAGTTTGGGTAAATTCTTTGGCCAAGGCTAAGTAGCTTGTTAGCTGTTCAACATTCAGATGATCTCGCAAATTAGTATGCCAAGGACCTAAACCATATTCTTGCCAGCAATCCACATCATAAAATGAAAACGCCAACGTTTTGCCCTGCGCGTCTATAACACGCGGTTTCTGATGCAGTAATTGATAGGTTGACGGGAAACTAGCCACATCAGCTGGCGTGAAACCTTTAAACTTTTTCGATGCGGGATAGTAGCCTTCATGCATCATACTTAAAGCATGAAAAGTACCTTGCCATGTAGGGCCAAAGCTGTACCAGCGCTGTACTTGTGCCAAACGCTCTGCACTGGCTTGATGCGCCCAAAACTGAATACCTTGGTTAGCCACCGATTGCCCAATAAAGATAAATGGGCAGCCCTTACCGAAACGCTGTTCAATACGCTCAATTTGCTGCTCAATCTGGACAGACATTAAACGGTAATCTTGCCTCCAGTCATGGCCTAAAAAAAATAAATCACGCCCCTCTTGGTAATCCAATGCATTGTGCAATACCGAGCGCAATTCACTGGTGACTAGCGTATCCACTAATTTGGGAATGATACTAAACGCATGTAATTGCTCGGTGGCTATAACGCGCTGCGCCCGCTCTTGATCGTGATCTTGCCAAGCCGTTAATGCACGCTCATCCAATGCAAAGGGAGCATAGTCTGTTTTAGGTGCTAACAAGGTGCTGGGCGAGCCCCAGATATTAACCCTTTGCTGGGTATCAAACAGCTTTGTACCCAAAATTCCAGGAATATAAATAATGGGGGTATTCGCATGCGGCTTAGTTAAGCCCTGATTTTTTAACGCTTTGGCGATACGCTGGGAGCGCAACCAAGCATATGCATAGTTCAATGGCATACTGACTTAACCTATTTAACTTTTTGGTCGTCTAAAACCGGTGGCACATCTTCACTATGACAAGCGGTTCTCTCTGCTTCCCAGACTGGAAAATGCGCACGGTCATAGACCTCATACACATGCGGTTTAACACCGGTATAGAATAAACGCACTTGGCTTGCTTGCGGGCTTGGGCTAGAGAGCATAAAACGCAAGCTGATCATTTTTTGCACACGGCCTACAGGCGCGCCATCTTGTGTTTCGAATTGGAAATACAATGGATTGGCTGCTAATTGCTCAACATGGCAAGAGCGAATAACCCCTCGAAAACTATGTAGCATGTGCGGCAAGCCATCTGGCAATTCCTGTGGGCTATGTAATAAAGAAGGTTCTGCCCACGGCATTTTTATAGGAATGGGGTGCTGACACCTCGGACAAGCGCCCTGCTTTAAAAAGCTCGTAGCCGCCAAGCCATAGCGCTCTACAACCAATGTTTGACAGCAAGGGCAGTAGGTGTTTGAGCTGGGCGTTCCATGCACATTGCCTACATAGACATAGTTTAGGCCCGCATTAATGGCTGCTGTGCGCGCTTCTTCTAAGAATGCTGGATCTGTGCGTTCGACTTGGGTGTATAAGTAATCTGGATGGAAGCGTACATAATGCAAAGGTACATTAGCATCTAGATTTTCCAGCATCCAATGCGCTGTTTTCAGGCTTTCTTGAAGATTATCATTACGCCCTGTGACGCACAGATTAGACAACTCTAAATGTACATTCGCGCCCTGTTTAATAGCACCATAAACCTGTTTAACACCCTCAAGAACAGGCTCTAAGCGCCCTTTGGTTACACGTCGATAAAAATCGTCATCTAATGATTTAATTGAAACGCTAAAAATATCCATCACTTCCAGTAACTCATCAATGGCCTGGGGCGTAATATAAAAAGCGCTTTTATAAAGGTTTTGAATGCCATGCTGTTTAGCTAGACGTGCTGTGTCTACCACAAACTCCTGCCAAACTACGGGGTCATTGTAAGTCCAAGACAGCATACGAATATTATTGTCTAAGGCGTACTGCACAACAGACTCAGGTGAAATATAAGATACATTATGATCTTGCACTAAGCGGCTTTGACTGGTCGCCCAGTTCTGGCAGAAATCGCACTTCATCATGCAGCCAATATTACCTAAAGATAAAATAGGCTCGCCTGGCGCATAATGAAATACTGCTTCTGTTTCAATAGACTCACAGGTAATGGGTACAGACTTACCATAGTTCACAGAGGCTAAAGCGCCATTAACGTTTTTTCGCACACCACAAAATCCCACTTTTTCTGGCTTAATTTTGCAAAAACGCGGGCATAAATTGCACAGCACATTATCATTGTTAATTGATATCCAATGATTCGCTGGCTGCCAAGACTGCATCCATATTCTGTTTTCCATGTACCAATCCTAGATGAGTTATGACAAACATCTTATCTTAGGTTATTAACCGCTCATGGCACTGGATCAAAGACTACTGAGAAAACCAAGAATATCTTGGCTTAAGAACGCCTTATCGTGATCTAACAAGCAGATAACACATTATTTTTGGGCTAGGCTG
Source organism: Pseudomonas sp. F1_0610 (assembly GCF_047470865.1). Lineage (NCBI taxonomy): Bacteria > Pseudomonadati > Pseudomonadota > Gammaproteobacteria > Pseudomonadales > Pseudomonadaceae > Pseudomonas > Pseudomonas sp. F1_0610. The sequence continues at coordinate 16,641 of NZ_JAZDRH010000017.1, read as the reverse complement.
AGTTTTAAACCTAAATAAGGATATTGAAATGAAGAAAGTAGCTGCAATAAGCCTTTTAGCTTTAACCTTACAAAGCTGTTCAAAGATGCGCCTAGTTGTTCTGACTCAGAAGTAAAGAATACCTTATTAAGCCTAGTTTCTAGCGGCTTAGGGCCTATGGCAATTAGCAAAGGCTCTATTAAAATTTACGGGCATGACACCGTTGAAACTTACCAAGAAGCGCAAGAGTATGCATGTGAAGCACGTCTTATTTTGACAGTAGGCTCTAAATCAAATTCTGAAATTATTAGTTATTCTGTATTTTGGTCTGATAAAGACAAAGGCGAGTTTTATGTGCAATTAAATCAATAGCACTCATCCGCTGTATGAGCAGTTTTAAACCAAGCCCTGATAATGATGATGTATTAGCATTAGCTGATTTTAGTAATAAACTTTTTAAGCTCAATCGGTTCTTAACTCTCAGACTCTCTTCAGTACCTTTATCATGCCTTGGACTTTAGCTCACCCTGCTGCGGTTATACCTATTCGGCTAATTACTAAAAAACTGCCTTTACCTGCCCTAATTATCGGCAGCTTAACGCCTGATGCAGGCTATTACATAAAAGCTTTTGCTTTTGCCAACCAAGCGCATACTTGGGTTGGTTTAGTAAGTCATTGCCTGCCAGTAGGCTTAGTATTACTGATTATTATTTTACTCTTACGCCAAGCATTTTTAGTTCTACTACCGGCTACACATCGTCTTGCACTTAGCGCTACTTATGCTAACGCACCTAAGTTGAGTGGCAGTTATATATTTTGCGTGATGCTTGCTTTAGTACTTGGGGCAGCCACACATATTATTTGGGATAGTTTTACCCATGCTAGTAGCGACTTACTATCAAAAGAGATTATGTTTTATCTGCAAGATCGTGCTATTCGTTGGTACAACCTACTACAATTTGCTAGCAGCTTACTTGGCACGCTTGTCTTGGTCAGCTATTACATACGTTGGCTAAGCAAGCAGCCGCCACATGATTTAAAACTACTGGATCGCTGGGAAAAGCATCGCTATGTTTGGCTATTTATACTGGCAGGTAGCGCACTATTTTATGGTTTTCTAGTTACTGACTACTTTAGCCAAGAAGCTATACCGTTTTATCGTATTTATTTTCATTGGATTTTAAACAGCAGTTTATTTTTTGCACTCGCCTATCTAGTTAGCAGCCTGATTGCGTATGGTTTTCACTTGCACTACAACCAAGCGGATGATTAAAGACCATCCGCTTGTTCAATTAAGCGTTACCTGTTACGGCCAATTTAGCTTTTGCTGTAAAGTCGAGCATACGCTGTAAAGGTTTTACTGCTTTAGGCACTAACGCAGGATCAACCTGAATTTCATTAGTCCCATGCTGTAAGCTATCTAGCATTCGCTCCAAGGTATTCATCGCCATCCAAGGACAGTTCGCACAACTACGACAGGTAGCACCCTCACCTGCCGTTGGTGCTTCAATAAAGGTTTTTTCAGGGCTTAATTGCTGCATTTTATAAAAAATACCGCGATCAGTTGCCACAATAAAGGTTTGCGCCGAGCTTTCTTGAGAAGCTTTAATTAATTGCGAGGTAGAGCCTATAACATCAGCTAATTCCAAAACATTTTCTGGCGATTCAGGATGTACAAGTACTAAGGCCTGGGGGTATAGCGCTTTCATATCCGCCAGTTGCTTGGACTTAAACTCTTCATGGACAATACAAGCGCCATCCCACAACAGCATATCTGCCCCTGTTTGGCGCTGGATATAACGCCCTAAGTGCTGATCAGGCCCCCATAAAATGGTTTCGCCGTTATCCATTAAGCTTTCAACAATCTCTAACGCACAACTTGAAGTCACCACCCAGTCGGCACGCGCTTTAACGGCGGCAGATGTATTGGCATAAACAACCACTGTGCGTTCTGGATGCTGATCACAAAAAGCTGAAAACGCTTGCACTGGACAACCTATATCTAAAGAACAAGTTGCTTCCAATGTTGGCATTAAAATACGTTTTTCTGGGCTTAAAATTTTTGCTGTTTCACCCATAAACTTAACCCCAGCTACCACTAAGGTTTGGGCTTGATGGTTAGCGCCAAAGCGAGCCATTTCTAATGAATCTGCTACTATGCCGCCTGTTTCTTCTGCCAAAGCCTGAATCACAGGATCACAATAATAGTGAGCTACTAATACAGCATTTTGCTGTTTTAATTCAGCAGCAATTTGTTCGCGTAGCTGTTGTTCTTCTTGTTTACTGAGCTTAACTTGCTGTTTTGCTGCTAAATGCGCTTGAACTAAAAAGCGCTCTGAAATTTGGGTCATTCTAGCCAATCCCTCAAAGCATCAGGCAATAATGCTGTGCAAAAATAGCTTTACGCACACGGTTTGCGTAAGTTTAGGGAGAAAGTCGAAAGAATTAAAGGCGTTCTAGGTGGGAAATGGTGGGTCGTGAAGGGTTCGAACCTTCGACCAATTGGTTAAAAGCCAACTGCTCTACCACTGAGCTAACGACCCAAGAACGGAGGCGTATAATACACCCCTGAGTTCTCAGGTCAAGAAAAAATTAACTTTTTCCTTGGTAGTTTGTTGGATCATTTAATCCAGCTTGGTGAAAACCTGCTGCTCGCAAGCGACAACTTTCACACTTACCACAAGCTCTACCTAGCTCATCGGCCTGATAGCATGAAATAGTCATACTATAGTCCACACCTAGTGCACTTCCTTGTTGAACAATCTGTGCTTTACTTAATGACTGCAAAGGCGCTTGTATACGAAAGCCTTTACCTTCAACACCAGCACGTGTAGCTAAGTTAGCTAGTTGTTCAAACGCTCTAATAAATTCCATCCGACAATCAGGATATCCCGAGTAGTCTACCGAATTTACACCAATAAAAATATCTCGCGCTTGAAGAACCTCTGCCCAACCTAAAGCCAATGCTAAAAATACGGTATTGCGTGCTGGTACATAGGTTACTGGAATTTGCTCTGTTACTGTTGTCTGCTCTGGAATAGCCAGTGAAGTATCTGTTAATGCTGAACCGCCAATGCCATCCAGATTCAGACAAATAACCTTATGCTCAATAGCCCCTAGCTGCTTAGATAACTCAGCCGAAGCCTTAAGTTCACTGCGGTGGCGCTGCCCATAATCAAAACTCATGGTATAACACGCATAGCCTTGATGCTTTGCCAGTGCTAAAACCGTGGCAGAATCTAAACCACCAGATAATAAAATAACTGCTTTTTTCATTTTCAATCCTTAACGGCCTTGCGCATCATTCCAGAGAATTTTATGAAGTTGTACTTGCAGGCGTACAGCTAATTGATCTGCGATAATCCAGTCGGCTAACTCACGCGCTTCTAATTGCTCTTTGCTAGGCGAGAACAACACATCAGAAACCTTATCTACCAGCTGGTATTGAATAAGCTGAGTTACTGCCCAGTCGTAATCATGGCGATTGCAAATAACAAACTTAATCTGGTCATGCTTGGTCAAATAGGCCAAATTTTCATAGCGATTTCTCCCAGCTTCTTGTGATGCTGGCGTTTTTAAATCCATAACTTTGCTAACCCGAGGGTCAACCTGAGCAACATCCATGGCCCCGCTAGTTTCCAAAGAAACATGCAAGCCTTGATCGCATAACGCGGTTAAAAGTGGTAAGCATTCAGGCTGAGCCAGAGGTTCACCACCTGTAACGCAAATATAGGCCGTGTTATAACGCTTAACTTGACTAAGGATTTCATCCAATGACATTAACTTGCCACCACTAAAGGCATAATCAGTATCGCAGTACTGGCAACGCAAAGGGCAACCCGTCAAACGGATAAATAAGGTAGGAACGCCCACAGTGCGGGCTTCGCCTTGCAGCGAATAAAAAATTTCTGAGATTCGTAATGCCATGTTAAACACCGAGCGCAACAGCTAAACAGGCTATCCGCTTTCGTTGTTTGAATAAAAACAAAGCCCAGCGCGAGCTGGGCTTTGCGGTTAAAACTTACATACTTCGCAAATCACGCTGCGCTAATTGCGCGGCTGAGCTGCTCGGGTATTGGGCTACAACTTGCTTTAATAATGTTTTTGCTCGATCTGCACGACCTAAGCGGTTTTCCACATTTGCCATTTTATACATGGCATCAGGTACTTTGTTATGCTTTGGCCACTTTTGAATTACCTGTTCAAAGGCTTTGCCAGCGGCATCAAAATCACCCTGTGCAAGGTTGACTTCCCCTAACCAATACTGAGCATTCGCTGAGTATTGCCCATCGGGATATTTGCGTAAAAAACCATTAAAGGCTTGTTTGGCTTTATCAAACTCACGCGCCTTGATTAAATCAAAGGCCGCATCATAGAACAGTTTTTCCTGTTCTGGATCACCACCACCTGTAGCAGGTGCACTAGCTGCTGGTGAAGAATCTGTTGGTGCAGTTGCAGTAGAAGCCGAAGCACTATTATCTACTGAAGCATTTCCCATACGCCCTTCAAGCATTTGGTAACGCTCTAAGCTTTCCTGCTTCAGTTGACGAATCTGGTACTGCTGTTCTTCAACCATCCCTCTAAGCGCTGAAATCTCTTCTTGCATTTGTTGTAACTGCATGAAAAGTTCCGCCTGAGCAGTCAGTGGTGCATTAGCACCACCGACGCCAGATCCGCCAACGGGTACAGCAGCTAAAGCGAGCGTAGGCACACTTAAAGCAAGTACAAGCAACGACTGACGGAATTTATTCATAGCGATTACTTACGTAGCTCTACGCGACGGTTTTCTTGCCATGCTGACTCGTCATGACCTACAGCTACAGGACGCTCTTCACCGTAAGAAACAAGTTCTAGTTGTGCAGGAGAAACGCCTTGTAGAACTAGATAACGTTGCACTGCTTTAGCACGACGCTCGCCTAGAGCCATGTTGTACTCACGAGTACCACGCTCGTCAGTATGACCTTCTAGTACTACGCGTTGACCGTTCGCAGTTAGGTCTTGAGCGTGTACGTCAAGTGCGCGCATTGCTTCTGGTTTTAGGTCAGAGCTGTCGAACTCGAAGTAGAAAGTGGTGATTGCACGTAGTGCTTCTAGCTCACTGTTGTAGCCAGCGCCAGTGTTGGCGTTAGGGTCTACATTAGTGTTGCCAGAGTTGTCGCCGCCTTTGCTAGAACAACCGACAGCTACGGCTAAAGCCAAAGAAAGTGCGGCGAATTTGCCGATTTTTAGCATTTGCATGTGAAAGCTCCTAATGAAACTTTATGTTGTGTGTTTACGTTTTTTGTCTTTGCAGCCACATCAGTTCAGGAACGGAGACCAAGCGGGCTCACGAACATCACCTTGCACGGTTGGTAAAGGTATACGCACACGTCCATTAATGGAGGTAAGCATTAAAACCCCTTTCCCTTGCTGGCGGGTAGCATAGATTATCATGGTGCCGTTTGGCGCAACAGTAGGTGATTCATCTAAACTTGTCTGAGACAAAATTCGTAGATTTCCTCGCTCTAAATCTTGCGCTGCCACCTGGAACACTCTATAGCCTTCCTGACGATGAATCATTACCAATGTCTTCTCATCCGCCGAAAGTTTCGGATTGGCGTTGTAATTTCCGACAAAGGTCACACGTTCTGTTGCTCCACTGTTGATATTCATCTTGTATATCTGTGGTCGACCGGAGCGATCAGAGGTGAAATAAATAGTTTGATTATCTTTTCCCCAAAATGGCTCGGTATCAATTGCTTGGTGATTAGTCACTCGACGCAATGTGCCAGAAGCCAAATTTTTCACATAAATTTCTGGGTTACCATCTTTTGATAAAACAAAAGCTAACATGCTGCCATCAGGCGACCATGCTGGTGCACCATTTAAACCTTCAAAGTCCGTCACTTGTTGGCGACGGCCTGTATCAAATTCTTGAATAAAAATACGTGGGCGTTTTTGCTCGAAAGACACATAAGCCAAACGACGACCATCAGCTGAAAAACGTGGTGACACTATAGGCTCGCGTGACTGTAATAAGGTTACTGGACGCGCACCATCATAATCTGAGGCAATCAACGCATATTTGGTGTTTTTCTCAGAAAAACGCTCTGCAGTAACATATAGCAAACGTGTAGAGAATGCGCCACGTATACCTGTCATGCTTTCGTATGACTTATCGGCAATATGATGCGCCAAGTCACGAATCTGATCAACAGCACCACTAATGGTGCCACTGGTAACTTGCTGCTGAGTAGCTACGTTAAATAACGCATAGCTCACCTGCAAGCGCGCACCATTAGGCGCAATATTGCCAATAAGTACATATTGCGCCCCTACAGCTTGCCAATCACGAAAAATCAGCTCTTGTGGAGTAGCCGGTTGGCTAATCATGTTCTGACGAGCAATAGGTTCAAAAGAACCTGAGTTACGCAAGTCATCACTTACAATTTGCGCCATATCTTGCGGTAAAGCACCACCTTTATAGCCAAAAGGAACAACAGCAATAGGGACGGCTCTGTCGTTACCACCTGTAATGTGAATAGGATCAACCGCATAGGCGGTGTTAATTAGCAGAGCAATACTTACTAATACAAGTCGAATTAACTGCTTCACAGCTGTGCACCTTCTGGGCTAAAAGTGAAATCACGTTGACGATACAAGCGATCAAATGTCGCTCTATCTAATTGTTGAATTTCAGGGATTCTACGCACTGACTTTACAGCGCTTATTGCTGAGTTATCTACAGCTTTATCACCACTGGAGGACAATAAGCTTACATTCGCTATAGTGCCGTCTGGCAGCATACTAATACGTAAACTTAACCGCATATTTTTACGTGCAGAAGGTGGAATAATCCAAGCCTCATTCACCAATCGACGAATCAGATCATCGATGCTGCCTGCTATTTGGTTACCCTGTGTTTGTGCAGTAGTTTGTTGATACTGCACATCCTCACCCATCATTTCGGCTAGTGCAGCAGCTTTTCTATCCTCTAAGGCTTTACGCTCAGCGGCTTCTTTATCACGCTTACGCTTGGCTTCAGCTTCGGCTTTACGCTTGGCTTCGGCTTGGGCTTTACGTTTGGCCTCTTCAGTTTTACGTTTTTCTTCTGCTTGCTTGCGTTTGGCTTCTTCTTCCGCTTTTTTCTTCGCTTCTTGCTCTGCCTTTAACTTGGCTGCCTCTTGTTCTGCTTTAAGCTTAGCCGCTTTTGCATCATCAGCCTTTTTTGCTTCCTCAGCTTTTTTAGCATCTTCGGCCTTTTTTGCTTCCTCGGCACGTTTAGCTTCTTGTGCTTTACGCTCATCTTCTTTGGCTTTCGCCGCAGCGACTTGCTTATCCTGCTCTGCCTTTTTAAGCTCTAGCTGCTCAGTTTCAGTTAATGGCGCTTTAGTTTTTTCCGCTTCACCTGCAATTTTCTGTTGGGTTGGCGTGGTCGCATTGCTTTGCGATTCTAGTTGGTACAGCCTTGCTTTAATAATAGGCGTTGCTGGCGGTAAATCAGGCGCACTGGAATAGCTAACAAATAGCAAAGCAAATAATAGCGCGTGCATGCCAACGGCAAACACAACGGGCCAAAAATAGCCTTCACTATCTTTTGCTAATTCTTGCTCACGCATTAAGGAGCCTCAGTAATTAAACCAACATCTGCCACACCAGCTTGTTGCAAGCCACCCATTGCTGCCATAACAGTGCCGTAATCTACGGCTTTATCCGCTCGCACATAGACTTGCACTGGCTTACCTTGTGCACCATTAGCGCCAATAATAGCTTGTGCCGCTTTTGTCATATCTGCCAAAGTTACTGCGCGTTCTTGCTCCGTTTCTACATCAACCTCATTACCTGTATTCCAGTAATAGGTTTTGTCGGCTTTGATAGAAATGGTCAACACCAATGAGTTGTTATCTTGGGGCAGTACTTCACTACTTACTTTTGGCAAATCAACTTTAACGCCCTGATTTAACATAGGCGCCGTCACCATAAAGATCACCAATAACACCAGCATCACGTCGATGTAGGGTACAACGTTCATCTCAGCTACAGGCTTACGGCGATTACGAATTCTAGCCACAAAAATTACTCCTCTGAGGAGTGCACTTTACGATGCAAAATCGCTTGGAATTCATCAGCAAAGGTGTAGTAACGAGCAATTAAGTTTTCGCCACGTGCTGAAAAACGGTTATAGGCAACTACCGCTGGAATGGCCGCAAACAAACCAATCGCAGTGGCAATTAAGGCTTCAGCAATGCCGGGGGCAACAGTAGCCAAGGTTGCTTGCTGTACCTGAGCCAAGCCACGGAAGGAGTTCATAATGCCCCACACTGTACCGAACAAGCCGACATAAGGGCTGGTTGATCCCACAGTGGCCAAAAAAGGAAGTTTTTGCTCTAGCTTTTCTTCTTCACGTGAAATAGCAACACGCATTGCACGTGCCACACCATCCATAACCGCACCGGCATCAGCACCCTGCTGCTGACGCAAACGCGTATATTCTTTAAAGCCAGCACGGAAAATATGCTCAGCACCGCTTGCTGGATTTGGCTCATTAGTGGTTTGGCGGTACAGTTTACCTAAATCAATACCCGACCAAAAACGATCTTCAAAGTCGTTTAAGCTACGCCGTGCTTTAGCAATAAAAGCTGTACGCTGAAAAATAATAATCCAGGAAATAACAGAAGCGGCTACCAAAATTAGCATTACACATTGAACTAGCAAGCTAGCATTGCTAATAAGGCTCCACATTGACATATGATCAGCAGCGGTATTTTCCACGCTTATTCTCCTACAACAGATTCATTCATATCTGTACTAAAGGTGTTGCGCATTGCCTCAGGTATGGCCTGGGGCTTCATTGTATCGGCACGTACACAGGCCACTAGAAACTGCCCTTCACACAACAATTGGCCATCGCTTTTACGATGCACTTGTTGTGTAAATTTAAGGCTTGCACGTTTCAATTCTGTAACCTGCGCACTTACCAGCAATTCATCATCTAACCGAGCAGGCGCGTGATAACGGGCTTGAGCGCTATGCACTACAAATAACAAGTTGTCTTGCGCCAACTGTGACTGTGCATATCCCATTGCCCGCAAACGTTCGGTGCGTGCTCGTTCCATGAATTTTAAGTAATTCACGTAGAAAACTATGCCACCTGCATCGGTGTCTTCGTAATACACTCTTAGCGAGTGGACAAATTCATTTCTTTGCATCATGGCGCGCATACTTTAGTGCTGCTCCGCTCTCTTGCCAATTGGGTAAGCAAAATATTTTTTTCATGAACCTTGCTGACCATCAAAAAGTGAAAATGTTTCATCATTTAAGCGATCAGGAGCATTAATTCCAAAATGCAGATACGCATGACGGGTTACCACTCGCCCTCGTGGAGTGCGCATAATATACCCTTGTTGAATGAGATATGGCTCTAACACATCTTCAATTGTGTGGCGCTCTTCGCTAATAGCCGCTGCTAAACTATCGACGCCCACAGGACCACCATCAAATTTCTCAATCATTGCCAATAGCAAGCGCCGATCTTGATGATCAAACCCATAAGCATCAATATTCAATAAATTAAGCGCTTTATCTGCTACGTCTTGGCTAATACGCCCATCGCTACGCACCTGTGCGTAGTCTCGAACTCGACGTAATAATCGGTTGGCAATACGCGGCGTGCCACGTGAGCGGCGAGCTATTTCAAAGGCACCTTGTGCATCAATAGGCATATGCAAAATAGCAGCAGAGCGCGCCACAATACTGGAGAGGTCTTCTATATTATAAAATTCAAGGCGTTGTACTATCCCAAAACGATCACGCAATGGGTTTGTCAGCATGCCAGCGCGTGTTGTAGCACCCACTAAGGTAAAAGGCGGCAAATCCAGCTTGATAGATCGCGCTGCTGGCCCTTCACCTATCATGATATCGAGCTGAAAGTCTTCCATTGCTGGATACAACACTTCTTCCACCACAGGCGGCAAACGATGAATCTCATCAATAAATAGCACATCACCTTCTTCTAGGTTGGTTAAAAGCGCCGCTAAGTCGCCTGCCCGTTCTAATACTGGCCCTGAAGTGCTTTTTAGGGAAACACCCATTTCATAAGCAATAATGTTAGCTAAGGTTGTTTTACCTAAACCAGGCGGACCAAAAATCAGGGTATGATCTAAAGCTTCTGCACGATGCTTAGCTGCCTCAATAAATAACGCCATTTGCTCACGTACAATGGGCTGACCAATATATTCATTAAGACTAAGCGGGCGAATGGCGCGGTCAAACTGCTCTTCGCGCTCTTTGGCGCTACCGCTGATTAGGCGATCTTCTTCAATCATCTACGCCATTCCTTTCAATGCGCGACGGATCAGTTCTTCACTGGTTAAGCCTTCCTCAAAAATGGCACTGACAGCCTTGCTCGCTTCCTGAGGTTTAAAACCTAAGCTAACTAAAGCGCTAACCGCATCATTTTCAGCACTCATAGGCATACTAATTTGCGCCGTTTCAGCTACCAAAGGCGCAATAGAAGGGATACGTTCCCACGTTTTTAAGCGATCACGCAATTCAACTAATAAGCGTTCTGCTGTTTTCTTACCAACGCCCGGTACTTTCATTAAGCGACTAGTATCTTCAGCATGAATACACTGAATCATCTCATCAACTTCTAGCCCTGACATTAACGCCAAAGCTAATTTAGGGCCTACGCCATTTAAACGAATCAACTCGCGAAAAAATTCGCGCTCACGCTTAGCATAAAAGCCATAGAGCAATTGCGCATCTTCACGTACAACAAGATGCGTATGAATAATTATTTCTTGATTAATTTCAGGCAATTGGTACAAGGTCGTCATGGGCACTTCTAGCTCATAACCGATACCACTAACATCCACAATAATAAACGGAGGTTGCTTTTCAACTAATATTCCGCGTAAACGTCCAATCACTGCTGTTCTCCGTTGTTATAAACGCAAGCGCCCATTACGCCCTTTTGCTTTAGCTAAACCATGAGGCAAGAGTGTTTGCCGATGATGAGCATGGCACAAAGCAATAGCTAACGCATCTGAAGCGTCTATTTGTGGTTTTTGCGTTAATTTAAGCAAATGCATGACCATCATTTGCACTTGTTCTTTAGCCGCGCGGCCTGTACCGGCAACGGCTGATTTGACTTGGGTTGCACTGTACTCTGAAACCTCAACGCCTAGCAATGACGCAGCCACAATAGCACTGCCTCGTGCTTGCCCTAACTTTAAGGCTGAATCGGCATTTTTTGCCATAAATACCTGTTCAATCCCCATAGTAGTTGGTTGATAGTTTTCCACTATCTGCTGCACACCTGTGAACACTGCTTTTAAACGCTCAGCCAATTCACCTGAGCCCGTACGAATACAACCTGAAGCGACATACTCACAACCCCGCCCTGTATCTCGTACAACGCCATAACCTGTAATGCGCGATCCTGGATCGATACCTAAAATTATGGCCATGAATATTCCTTACCACTGTCTAAACCATTTAGACAAAGTCAATTTTTTTAAGTTCTTCTTCAGTGAGCGAGTCTACCCAGTCCTCACCAAACATTTCTATTGGATGCTGTGCTCTATCTTGCCCATTACCGCACTCCATAGCATTGGCTGGACAAAACTTCTCACAACCCCAACAAAGACGTTCAGGATGTTTGGGAAATTTCGGGAAACGCATTTTTTTGGTTGCCATCATCTCACCTGCTAAAAGGTCTTAGCTTTGCACTAAGACCTTCTCATGTTTGCTATTGCTAAACCATGATAACAAGCAATGGGCTAGTCTGTTGTTAACTTATAGCTGTTCCATGATTTCATCAGCAATCTCTGCATTAGAATAGACGTTTTGTACGTCGTCTAAATCCTCTAAAGCATCAATTAAGCGCATAATTTTTTGTGCGCCTTCTAAGTCTAAATCAGCCGTTGTGGTTGGAATCATAGTAATTTCAGCTTGCTCATGTTTAAAGCCAGCAGCGGTTAATGCATCTTCAACTGCAATAAAGTCAGTGAATGATGTTAGTACTTCAATTGAGCCATCATCATTAACTAGGATGTCATCGGCACCTGCTTCTAGCGCGACCTCCATTACAGCTTCTTCATCTAAGCCTGCTGCAAAAATAATCTGTCCTTTTTTCTCAAACAGATAGGCTACTGAACCATCAGTACCTAGGTTACCACCGTGTTTGCTAAAGGCATGACGCACTTCGGCAGCAGTACGATTACGGTTATCCGTCATAGCTTCTAACATAATAGCTACGCCATTTGGACCATAACCTTCATACACTAATTCTTCTACGTTATCGCCATCACCAGCACCACAACCACGCGCAATAGCGCGATCAATAGTGTCGCGAGACATATTAGCGCCTAACGCTTTATCCACTGCTAGACGTAAACGAGGGTTGTCTGCAGGAATACCGCCACCATGTTTGGCTGCTACGGTTAGTTCACGGATAATCTTGGTAAAGATTTTTCCGCGTTTGGCATCTTGACGCTCCTTTCGGTGCTTAATGTTGGCCCATTTAGAATGACCTGCCATGAACGGCTCCTGTTTTTCTCAAATTTGACACATTTTTCTAACACAGACAAAAGAGGTGCACCTAGGCACCTCTTTTACGTATTGCTTATTCAGCTTTTTGCGTTTCACGCAAACGAATATGCAATTCGCGCAGTGCCTTGTTATCTACCGCACCAGGTGCTTGAGTCATAACACACATTGCACTTTGTGTTTTCGGGAAAGCAATTACTTCACGAATAGACTGCGCACCTGTCATTAGCATGACTAAACGGTCCAGACCGAATGCAAGACCACCATGAGGCGGAGCACCGAACTTCAACGCGTCTAATAAGAAGCCAAATTTCTCTTTTTGTTCTTCTTCGCTAATGCCCAACACATCAAATACGGCTTGTTGCATTTGACGATTATGGATACGGATAGAGCCACCGCCTAATTCAGTACCGTTGAGCACCATATCATAAGCACGAGAAAGCACTTTAGCAGGTGTTGCACGTAATTCATCAGGCGTTGCTTTTGGTGAAGTAAACGGATGGTGTAAGGCACTTAATGAGCCGTCATCGTTTTCTTCAAACATTGGGAAGTCCACCACCCACATTGGCGCCCATTGATGCGTTAGCAGCTCAAGGTCATGACCTACTCGAATTCGTAAAGCACCGAGAGCGTCAGTCACAATTTTGGCTTTATCTGCACCAAAGAATACGATGTCACCATCAACAGCACCAACACGATCTAAAATCACATTGAGGTTTTCTTCAGGAATAAATTTAACGATTGGCGATTGCAGGCCTTCTACGCCTTTAGCACGCTCGTTAACTTTAATGTAGGCTAAGCCTTTAGCGCCAAAGTTAGCGACATACTTGGTGTAGTCGTCAATTTGCTTACGTGGCATGTTAGCTGCGTTAGGTACACGCAGCGCCGCCACACGACCTTTAGGGTCGTTTGCAGGGCCGCTGAATACTTTAAAATCCACTTCTTTTAGCTGATCTTCAATATCAACCAATTCTAGTGGAATACGCAAGTCAGGCTTATCTGAACCATAACGACGCATAGCCTCCGCATAGCTCATATGAGGGAAATCGCCTAACTCTAAATCTAATACTTCTTTAAATAGATTGCGGATCATGGTTTCTGTCATTCCCATGATATCCGCTTCATCCATAAAGCTAGTTTCGATGTCAATCTGAGTAAATTCAGGTTGACGATCAGCACGTAAGTCTTCATCACGGAAGCACTTAGCGATTTGATAGTAACGGTCAAAGCCCGACACCATTAACAATTGTTTAAACAATTGTGGGGATTGTGGCAATGCAAAGAAGCTACCTGCATGCGTACGACTTGGTACAAGGTAGTCACGCGCACCTTCTGGTGTAGCACGGGTTAGAATTGGCGTTTCTACGTCTAAGAAACCATTTTCATCCAAATAACGACGGATGCTACTGGTAATACGTGAGCGTAGTTTTAGCTTTTCCGCCATTTCTGGGCGGCGCAAGTCGAGAAAACGGTAACGTAGACGAGTTTCTTCGCCTACATCAGAATACTCGTCCAGTGGGAATGGCGGTGTATCTGCTTGGTTTATGACTTCTAATTCTAAACCTAACACTTCAATTGCACCGCTTGCCATATTGGCATTAACAGCACCAGCAGGACGCGGGCGGACACGACCTACCACTTTAACTACATATTCGCTACGTACTCGGTCCGCCTTCGTAAAGGTATCAACACGATCTGGATCAAATACAACTTGGGCTAAACCTTCACGGTCACGGATATCTAAGAAGATTACTCCGCCGTGGTCCCTGCGGCGATGGACCCAACCGCACAAGGTAACTTCTTGTCCGTCAAGGCTTTCGTTCAACTGGCCGCAATAGTGGCTGCGCATCATAATGGCGTTCGCTTCCCGAATAATTCGAATTAAACTGACGCCGCGCGTAAAGGCACAAACGTCTCAAAAAAGAAAGAGATTATATAGCGTTATAGCCTGCTCGACTATAGAGGGAATGTATCTATAACTGTAGCAATAAGAGAGATCACCCTATTACTTAACAAATGGCAGGATAAATCAGCTTTGCGCTATACCCTACCACTTAGTGGCTATTAAGCAAATTGATGAACAGCTAGTTGTTATCTATTTCATTAAATTTTTCTGGGCGCATGGGCGCTGTAAATCTATTTCGTTTACTGATTTCGTCTATGGCTTGTGAATCTTTACCCAACAGCAACAAGTAAGCATCTTCTATTCGAGGCTCAAAACGCTGATGAACAGAGGCGCGCCCGTAATAATATAAAGCGGCTGAAAACAAAAAAAATGGCGCCCATGTCACTAGAAAAATACTAAAGGGATTTTCTTTAAGCCAATAGGCCAAGCCTAATACCAGCAGGACAAAGGCTGTCAATCCAGAAAATAAGCTAAGCAACCAAGGTGCATGGCTATAACTAAAGCTTTTCTCTGCCGCATAATGACGTCTAATTAAATCACGCGCTAAAGCGGCGAGCTGCTCTTGTGGCATTTGTTCAGCTTCGTACAACAAACGCGCTTTAGGTTGAGGATTAATATTGGGGAAACCTGCTTCGGTGGTTAGGTAAATGCCAATTTCTATTTGTGTTGCTAGCGATAGTTGCGGCAAGTTATGCATAAAATTCTTTTGTCGTTGGTATGCCTGCCACGCAATGCCTAAACTTAGCCCAATCCAGAGTAGAAGCATAGCTATATAGGTCAGCATCCAATCTGACGCATCTGCAAGTTGACGCTTAAATGATGCACCTAAAATGGGCGCTGAAACCTGATCAATAGCTTCGTCAAGCGCTTTAAAATAATTCCCCTGCTCAAGCTGATACTCGATCAGTCTATTAATACGCCGTTGTTCTTCTCTAGCGAGCTTCTGATCAAAGGCTGCATCGCTCAGCCAACGTATTTGTTTAGTTTCACTTGAAAGCAGTATAACTGCTTTTGCTGAAGCATCATTAATGCTGCCATGTGGCTGAAAATCAAACGAAGGTGCTGTTTCAGTCTGCACATCACCCTTCACAATAAGTATAGCTAGCTGCACTTTGCTTTTATTAAATAACGCCAATAATTTAAGTTTAAGCTGTGTTTTTTGCTCGGCAGAAAGCACTCCTGCCCGATCAACAACGGCTTCAATACTGGCGTTGTTCGGCTGTGCGTTAACGCTTAACCAAGGGCATAGACAGAAAAGCAATACTGTGCTTATTAAATACCAACGGTGCATAATCAAGCTTCTTTTACACAAGTGAAAGGCTGTTATAACTTATTTTAGGTTTTTATAAAATATTATCTTGCGCCTTAACACCCCCAGCTAACAAATACCTTAACACCCTCACCTACCACTTTTTCGTAGTTAGCATTTTTACAACATCAATCAAAAATTAAACATACAATTCATGTAACATTACCTGCGAAAAATATGTCAATTAACTTTTATCATTCATCAAGCAATAGCTTAAAAATAATATTACGCGTTATCACTCTAGGCATTCTACTTCGTTTAGGATATTTTATTCTCGCTCCACTTTACCCAGATGACCATAGTAAAAAATTCACTATCTCTCGAGCTTATAAAAACCTATCTTTATACAGTGAACAGATAGACAGCACTCTTGCAAACAATAAAATTATTTTTTTTACAAAATAGGTAGAAAATAAAAATGATAAGGCCTGACTTTATCAGCTTGTTGATCCTTCGATAAAAGTTCTAGAAATATAGCCTCCTTTACCATCATCAAAATCATACTGAGACAGCCCTAGTTCAGGCATTGGCTTAGTTTTCACTCCAGCACTTTCTAAAATCTGCTTAAAAGTATACTCCCCGCACGAAGTTTATAATTAGTAACTTTTTTAAAATCAGTTACGCTATACTCTTCTTTTTCACTATTAGTAAGTCCACCATATAAGAACCCCCTAACTGCTTTAAATGAACTAGGATCAGCAAAACGACCTGCTCCATTTTCCATATAACCCACTGCATCTATTACTCTATTTTCTCCGTCAAAGTACATATCAAGAATTTCTTTGACTTTTTATATTCAGATTCATTAAAACTCGTGCAAACCATTTCATATCTCCTTACATAGATTCAAAGGTATCACTGTATCTTCTTTCATAAATGTTTTTTATCGGGAAACACATCACCCTCATTGTAATAG